>JBKOVW010000393.1:0-12562 GCA_046724095.1 Actinomycetota bacterium
CCTCTTCGAGCACCAGCTGCGTTCCCTCTTCGCGAACCCCACCGCGGCCGCCGTCTTCCTGATGGTGAACGGGCTGATCCTGTTCGCGGCGGAACGCCTGCGCCGACGCGCTCCCGGCGCGCCCGAGCGCGCGCAGGAGCTAGCACGCAGCGACGAGTCGGCGACGGGGCCCGAAGCCGAGACGCGCCTCGCGACGCTCGGGTACCGGGAAGCGGTTGCCGTCGGCTCGGCGCAGGCTGCGGCCCTCTTCCCCGGGATCAGCCGTGCCGGCGTGACCATGGGCGGCGCCTTGTTCGTCGGGCTCACACATGAGGACGCAGCGCGTTACGCGTTCCTGCTCGCGACGCCGATCATTGCGGCGGCCGCGCTGCTCAAGCTGCCGGACCTCTTCGGTCCCGACGGGAACGGCGTGCGCGGTCCCGCGCTCGCCGGCGCGATCTGCGCCGGCGTCGCTGCATGGGCCTCGGTCAAGTTCCTCATGCGCTACTTCGAGACGAATCGACTGACGCCGTTCGCGTGGTATTGCCTGCTTGCAGGCTTCGGCGCATTCCTCGTCTTCGTGTTCTAAGATCGTCTCCACAGCCTTGTCCACATGTTGGAAGAAAGGCTGTGGAAACATTGAAAAAAGAAATTTCCGCAAATTGCGGCCACGTCTTTGTTCGATCCCTTGACCCGCTTGTCGCACACGTTAGTGTCCTGCTTGCGCCGAGCACGGAGCGCAAGTAGGTCGAAACCGAGTCCGAAGGCAGTACCCGGAAGGGGAAGGTCAGCGGAAGCGGTGGACGAAAGCGAAACCGGCTCGGCGAATTTCTATGGTCCGAGCCGGGACTGTCCTCTGGACTGTCGCGGCGGTACATTTCTCCTCTCGAACTCGCTACCGGTCACACTGGAAGATTGGCTGACGCGCTGTTGGAAAAAGAAAAGTGCGCAATTTGCGCACTCGACCGTTTCCGACCCCTTGACCGCTTCAGCCGACACGTTAGTGTCTCGCTTGCACCGAGCACGGAGCGCGAGTAGGACGAAGTCGCTTCTGAGGGCAGTACCCGGAAGGGGAAGGTCAGCGGAGGCGGTGGACGAAAGCGCAACCGGCTCGGTGAACTTTTGGTCCGCGCGGGGACTGTCCTCGGGACTGTCCCCGCCGTACATTTAGATTTCCTCCGTGCACCTCCGCCCGCCCTCGATCGATCCCGGCATCACGTCCTTCATCTGGGCGTTCGTGCTCGCCCTGTTCATCTGGGTCGGACAGCTCGCTGTCGGCGTCAGCTCCGGAACCGCGCTCGTCATCGCGCTGCTCTCGTTCGGCGCGATGTTCCTCTTCATCCGCCTCCAGGGCGGCGACGACCCCGTTCGCTAGACGGTCACGCGCGCCGCGCGCCGGCGCGCGAGCGCGACGACCAGCAACCGCGTGAGCTCGTCGCCGAGCGTCTGCTCGAGCCGCTCGAACGCAGGCGTGCGCGCCGAGGAGACCCGGGTCAAAGCAGCGCAGTGTTCGAGCAGCAGCGCAGAGCCGCGCTCGCCCTGCGGAGACGAGACGTCGTACATGGCACGTTCGTTATCGGTCGCGCGGCCGGCCGAAGCATCCCTAGGACTGAGCTAAAGCCGCTCCCCGCCCTTGCCGAGCAGGGAGCGGCTCGCTCGTTAACTGGTGGTGACGCGATCGCGATCCGCGGCGGGAACGTCGCGGTCCGCGGTGGACCGGTCGCGCGTGACCGGCTCGTCGGAGTCCGGGATTCCGTCACCGTCGGCATCCGTGCCGCGCCGTCGGCCGAGCGGGCGGCGACGCCTTGTCGTCGGCGCCGGTCCGGCAACCTCTCGGCGCGGACCGGTCGTGTCGAACGAGTAGCCGAACACGAGGCCGATCCCGAACGCGAACAGCGGGACGTACTCCTTCAGGTCGTTGACGAGGCCTTTGATGTGCAAGTCGCCGGACCACGACACGACATGGCGATGGAACCAGCCGTTGCCGGGCTCCGCTGCGAGGATGATCCACAGCGAGACGATTGCGATCGGGACGAAGGCCGTCAGCAGGAAGGTCGCCGACAGACGAGGCCAGCCCCACTTCGTCCAGCCCCCGAGCAGCTGGGACAGGGCCATCAGCAGCCCCGCACCCGCGATCAGCCCGTAGACGGCCCAGAAGCCGCCGACGTGCCCGTCGTTGATCTGCGTCGCGAACCAGATCAGCAGGCCTGCGGCGGCCGCTGCAATCAGCGTCGTCCCAGCCCTGGTGAGTCCGTACATTCGATCACCTCGCTCCGTTGGTACCCCAGGAGTACCCGCGCAGCGGCGTTCTAAAGCCCGAGACGCCTGGTGTCGAACGAGGCCGAATACAGCTCCGCGCGGAACTCCTCGAGCGTCCGGGCGACGTCGTCGTTGAAGACGTGCTCCACGACGCCTACCTCCGCGTCGTTGTGGAACGGCAGGTCGACGTGCTCGTGCGAGACGAGGTTCACCGAGGTCTTCTGGCACGCCGGGCACCGCACGGCCAGGCCGAGCGAGCCGTCGCCCGGGGAGAGCAGGAAGAAGGACGACGGAAAGACCGGCCGAGGCTGCTCCTCCGGGTAACAGAAGAAGCTCCACGGCCATTCGCCGGCCTGGATGCGGCGCGCGGCGAGGTCGGACAGCTCCGAGTCGACCAAGTCGAGCCGGGACGTCATCAGGTTGTAGAAGACGCCGCCCTGCAGCCCGAGCGGCGCCCAGTCGAGGTCGTCGTGTGTCACGAGCCCCTCGTGCTCCTCCCCACAGCCGCACGCGAACAGCACCTGGAACACAGCGGGGTGCATGGCGCCGGGGAGACGCTCGAGCTGACGAAAGGCCGAAAGCGTGACACGCGCTTCACCCCGTGCGGGACACGGGAACGTAAACCGTCCCGTCAGCGCGTCGAACATGGTGGTCCTTCTTTAGTCGACCACCCGGACGGCAAACATAAGGACCGAGCCAACCAAGAGGCCGGAGCCTAAGCCAAGCGAAGCCGGCTTAGGCGGAGGCGAACTGGCTCAGCCCGCGCGCGTTCCCCGCGAAGCGGCGAACCCTTCGTCAACGGGCGCGCAAGCGCCGTTAGTACTCGATCAAAGCCTTCAGGTCGTACCTGGACAACCGCTCGCGCCCGTTGAGGAACCCGAGTTCGATGATGAAGCAGCAGCCGACGACCTCGCCACCGAGTCGCTCGACGAGCTGCTCGCCGATCGCCTCCACGGTGCCGCCCGTCGCGAGCACGTCGTCGTGGATGAGCACGCGGGCGCCCCGCGGGATCATGTCCGGGTGCAGCTCGAGCGCGTTCTGACCGTACTCGAGCGCGTACGTCGCACTGATCGTCTCGGGCGGCAGCTTTCCCGGCCGCCGCGCGGGGACGAAGCCGCAGCCGATCTCCCGCGCGATCGCCGCGCCCAGGATGAAGCCACGCGCCTCCGCACCGAGCACGAGGTCGGGTTTCTTCTCCCGTCCCCACTCCGCCAGCTGGTCGATCGTGTACTTCAGGGCGTCGGGATCGGCGAGCAGCGGCGTGACGTCCTTGAAGCCGACGCCCTGCTGCGGCCAGTCCGGGACCTCGCGGACCTTTTCGGCGAGATTCATCGCGCTAGCTTGACGCAAGCCGCCGCAGCGCGCGCCAGGAAAGCAGCTGTGACAGCTCCGCTGCGAGCGAGCCGAGCGCTTCGAGATCCTCGCTTCCCGCACGCCGCCGCTCGGCGTTGCGCGAGCGCAGCGCGGGCCCGACGACCTGCTCGATCAGACCCGCCTCCCGGTCCGCCGCGGTGCGGAACGCGCGGAGGTGCCGCGGCGCGATCCCATAGTGCGCCAGTCGGCCGCACGCCTGCGCGATGTCCGCTTCGAGCTCGGAGTAACGCTTCTGCCCGCTCTCTGTCCGCGAGGACAGCAGCCCGAACTCCTCGAGCTCCCGCGCCAGCCGCGCGTCGATGCCGGCGCGCTCGCACAGCGCATCGAGGTCGAGCTCCCCGTCCTCGGCGTCGAGCACGCGCCGCCTCTTTCGCTCCCGCGCCGCCGGCGAGGCCAACTCCTGACGGATCACGCGCAGCGGCAGGAACTCGTCGCGCTGGAGCCGCAGGATCGTCTCCAGCCGCTCGACGTCCTCCTCGCTGAACAGGCGGTAACCGCCCTGCGTGCGGCGCGGCGCGAGCAGGCCCTGATCCTCGAGGTAGCGGATCTTGGAGATCGAGATGTCCGGGAAGTCGTCCTTCAGCATCGAGCAGACGGTGCCGATCGTGAGCATCCGGGTTTTGGCCGCGGTTGCCATCAGCGTGCGAAATAGGTGAGGCGGTACTTGCCGACCTGGAGCTCGTCGCCGTCCTCGAGCTGCGCGGACTCCACGCGCTTGCGGTTGACGAACGTGCCGTTGAGGCTCCCCTGGTCCTCGATGGAGAAGTTCCCGTCGCGCTCGCGCAGGATCGCGTGCTTGCGCGACACGGTGACGTCGTCGAGGAAGATGCCGCAGTCCGGCGACCGTCCGACCGTCGTCTCCCCGTCGAGTGGGAACATCTCCCCCGCCCTGCCGCCGCCGGAGCGCACGACGAGCGCCGGCCCTTGCACGCCCATGCTCTCGAGCGCCTCGGCCGGCGTGTCGTCCGTGTCGTCGGCCGTGAACGTCTGCGTCGCCTCGGCGCCGCCCTCGTCCTTCACGAGCAGCGCACCGCAGCGTGCGCAGTAGTTCGCGGCCTCCGGATTCTGGAAGCCGCATTCCTGGCAGTAGACGTGACTCAAGCCGGCGGGGCGGCCTTCGCGGTCAGGATGTCCGTGAGATGGTCGACGTCGACCTGGTCGAGGACGCTCTGTCCTCCGGTCTTCTGCAGCCGGGCGACGAGCTCAGCGCGCAAGATGTCGATCTTCCCGTGCAGCAGCCGCCGCTGGTAGGAGATCTCGTTCTCCTGCTCCTTCAGATCGTCGATCAGCTTCTTCAGGTCGTCGTCGGACAGGGAGCCGAGATCAGGCAGGGGTTCCAAAAGGCCGCCTTTCGTCGAGGTTCAAGTTGTACTTGAGAGTTTAGACCGCCGCAGGGGCGCCCGCGGCCTCGGATTCCATGATCTCTTCGACCATGTGGCGGAACTCGTCCTCGAGGTCTTTCGAGCGCTCCACCGTCGTTCCTTCGGCGTAGATGTGGATCAGCGGCTCGTCGGGGTCGGGCAGAACCTGTGCCCAGCCGCGCTCATCGAAGACCTTGATGCCGTCCAGGAGGTCGAGCCGGCGGTCGCGGAGACGCTCCGTCAGGACCCGCATGACGGTGCCTTTCAGCGCCCACGGGCACGGCAGCTGCCGGTGGACGAGCGTCGGCGCGGGCAGGTCGGCGACGAGCTCCGAGAGCGGCCGCCGCACCGGCGCGAGCAGCTCGAGCAGGTTGCAGAGGCTCGCGACCGCGTCGTAGGCCGGCAGGAACTCCGGGAAGACGTAGCCGCCGCCGACGGCGCCGGCGAAGATCACGCCGTCCTCGGCGGCCGCCTTCGTCAGGTCGGCGAGCGATGCCGGCGTGCGCACGATCTCGAGGCCGCTCCCCTCGAGCAGGCGGTCGACCTGACTCGTCACCGTGATCGGGAACGCGAGCTTCCCGCGCTTCCCGTTCGAGCCGATCAGGCGCAGGAACAGGAGCAGCGCCTGCTCGACCGGTATCTCCCTCCCCGCTTCGTCGACCAGGTAGAGCCGCTCCGCCGCGCGGTCGAACACGACGCCGAAGTCGGCGCCGACAGCGGGGACCAGCTGCTTCACCTGCCCGATCGCCTCGCGCAGCAACGCCGTCCCCGGGTCGCTGCGGTCGGTGGTGAAGCCGTGGGCAGACACTGCCTCGACGCCGAGCGGCCCGAGCACCTCGGGCAGCACATACGACGCCGCCGAGAACCCGTAGTCGACCACGAGCCGGAATCCGCGCGTGCGGATGGCCTCGCGGTCGAGGCTCGCAAGCAGGTCCTGCGAGTAGGTCTCGCGGATGCGCGCGGGATAGGTGATGCGGCCGATGTCGCCGAACCCGACGCGACGGAGCTCACCACGTGTGTAGTTCTTCTCGATCTCCTTCTGCAGCGCCGGCGACAGCTGGATGCCGGGCTGCTCGAAGAAGCGGATCTGCACCACCTCCGGGTCGACCTGGCTCGTGCCGACGTGGAAGCCGGCTTCGTAGCCCTCCGACTTGAGCATGTGGCGGGCGACCGCCGACGGGAGCACACGAAGATCCGCGACCTCGAGCCCGGAGGAGGTGAAGCCGCTGATCATCGCGCGCTTGATCATTCGGCACGCCGGCGCCGATTCGCGGCTCGCCACGATGCGCGCATCGCGCTTCAGCGCCGTGCCGAGGGCGGCCGCGATGCGCACGGCGACCTCGGGCGTCAGGTCGACGTTGACGAGCCCGGCGACGCCGTCGTGCTCGAACAGCCGCGGCGAGGCCCGTGACTCCCAGATCAGGCTTTCGTTGATCTGGGATCCCGACTCCACCTCCTTGTAGGGGTAGATCCGGACCCCCGGCATGATCACGCTCTCTGCTCCGATCGTGACCTCGTCGCCGACCGCGACGCCTTCGTGGATCCGCACGTGCGCACGGATGTCGCAAGAGCGGCCGAGGATCGCCCCTTCGATCAGCGAGCTCCGCCCGACATGCGTCGACGCGTCGATCACCGAGCGTGTCGTGCGAGTGCGCTCGCGCAGCGTCACCGAGTTGGAGAGGACGGAGTATGCGCCGACGCTCGCGCCGTCGGCGATGCGGCAGTAGTTGCCGATCATCGCCGGGCCCTCGACCTGGTCGAGGTCGGCGATCTCGACACCCTCTCCGAGCCAGACGTTGCCGCGGATGCGGATTCCGGGGACGTTGAGCTTGACGCTTTCCTCGAGCGCGTCGAAGTTCGCCTGGCGGTACTGGTCGAGGTCGCCGACGTCCTGCCAGTAGCCGTCCATGACGAACCCGTACAGCGGGCGGCCCATCTCGAGCAGGTACGGGAAGAGCTCCTTGGAGAAGTCGTACGGCCGGTCGGTCGGAACGTGCCTCAGCACCTCCGGCTCGAGCACGTAGATCCCCGTGTTGATCGTGTCGGAGAACACCTGCCCCCACGACGGCTTCTCGAGGAAGCGCTCGATCCGCCCTTCGTCGTCGGTGACGACTATCCCGAACTCCAGCGGGTTCTCGACCGACTTGAGGCCGATCGTGACCGCCGCGCCGCGCTCCTTGTGGAACTCGATCAGCTTTGTCAGGTCGAGGTCGCAGAGGGCGTCGCCGGAGATGACGAGGAACGTCTCGTCGAGCTGGCGCGCGGCGAGCCGCACGGAGCCCGCCGTTCCCAGAGGCGACTCCTCGACCGAGTAGCCGATATTCAGGCCGAGTGTGTCGCCCTCGCCGAAATAGCTGCGGATCGCCTGCGGCAGGAAGGCCACCGTGACGATCACGTCCGTGAGCCCGTGCTCGCGCAGCAGCTCGAGGATGTGCTCCATGCACGGCTTGCCGACGATCGGCACCATCGGCTTGGGCTGGTTCGACGTCAGCGGCCGCAGGCGCGTGCCCTCGCCGCCCGCCATCACGACGGCCTTCATCTCCGTCTCACTTCTCTCCAGGCGCCGTAGGCGTACACCAGGCCGGCGACGACCGCGAGTGCCAGCCCCGCCCAGAAGATCCAGTACGGCCAGTCGGTCGAGGACTCCGTCACGATCATGAAGGCGATGCCTGCGTAGAGCAGCCACGTCGCCGCCTTGCCGACGATGTTCACGTTGAGCTCGTAGCCCTGCGGCGCGACCGCCTTGTAGCCGGCCAGCAGGAGGACATCGCGGCCGAGAATGACGATCAGGCCGGCGAGCGGCATGTGGTCGTAGATGTACAGGAGGATCACGGCCGCGTCGATCATCAACCGGTCGGCGAGCGGGTCGAAGATCCGGCCGAAGTCGGATTCCACCCGCCAGCGCCGCGCCAGGAAGCCGTCGATCTGGTCGGTGATGCCGGCGACGCCGAAGACGATTCCGGCGGGCCAGCTCGGCTCGCCGCCTGCGCTGATCATCAGCGCGACGAAGATCGGGATCAGGATCAGCCGCGCGACGGTGAGTGCATTCGGCAGCAGCTGAAGCGGCGCGGGAACGGCGCGGGTCGCCATCGGTGTGGAAAGGATACGCCCGTGGCGGAGACCCTCTCGCTGCCGGGATTCGTCAACGCGCATTGCCATGCGTTCCAGCGCGCCTTGCGCGGGCGGGACGGCGGCGCGGATTTCTGGGCCTGGCGTGAGCTCATGCTCGCGGAAGCCGAGCTCCAGACGCCGGCGACGGTTCGGCACAACTACGTCGAGGTCTACCGCGAGCTGCGCGCGGCCGGCTACACCGCGGTCGGCGAGTTCCACTACCTCGGCTTCGACGAGGCGCTTGCCGCGGTCGAGGCGGCGGAAGAGGCGGGCATCCGGATCGTCCTGTTGCTCGCCGCGTACGAGCGGGGCGGGCTCCCGCGCTTTCGCCAGGAGTCCGTCGGCGACTACCTCGGCCAGGTCGAGGACCTCCGCGGGCGGGGCGTAGCCGTCGGGGTTGCGCCCCACTCCGTGCGCGCATTGACGCGGCCGTGGTTGGAGGAGATCGGCCGCTACGCGCGGGCGGAGCACCTACCGCTCCACGTCCACGCGGACGAGCAGCCGCGTGAGATCGAGGAGTGCCTCGCCGAGCATGGCGTGCGGCCGATCGAGCTGCTCGAACGCACCGGCTGTCTGAGCGAGCGGACGACGGTCGTGCACGCGACGCACGCAGACGGCGCCGAGCTCGACCTGATCGCGCGGGCGGGCGCGCGCATCTGTGCGTGCCCGACGACCGAGGCGAACCTCGGCGACGGCTTCGTCCCGGTCGAGCGCATCTGCTCGCGCGGCATCGGTGTCTGCATCGGCTCGGACTCGAACGTCCGCATCGATCCACTCGAGGAGCTGCGGGAGCTGGAAGGCATCGCGCGTCGGCAGAGCGGCCGCCGCAATGTCATCTCGGCCGAAACGCTGCTGTGCTTCGGCGCCGACGAGGGCGCCGGCGCGCTCGGCCTCGAACACTGGGACGACGTCGAGGTCGATCTCGCGCATCCGTCGCTGCGCGGCGTCGACGACGTGTTCCAGGGGCTGATCGCCGGTTGCAGCGCCGACGTGTTCGCTTAGGCGACGCGAAGCTCCCTTCGAGCGAAGGCTTTCCTAGGCCGGGTTTAGACGCTCCCGCGGGCAAAGCCCGCGTGAGCTCTATGCGGCGCCGCCGAGTCGGCGCCTAGCGGGCTGTGAGCCGCGTCCAGTACTTGGTGCGCGTGAGGTAGGCGCGCTCGGCGGCGCGGCCGTGCAACCCGTAGGCGCCGTCGTAGCTCTCGTAGCGCCCGCCGTGGCCGGCCGGCTCGATCTGCGTTCCCTCGCTCCACTCGTTGTAGCTCGTGATCGTCACGACGTCCGCGCCGGCGTCGTTCGCCGCGCGCCACATCGAGTCATAGGTCCCACCGTTGAGGCGCGGCTTGACCCGTGTGTCGCCGGTCGCCGCTGTCGCTTCGTACCCGGGCCCGACCGACGGCGCACACAGGAGGCCGAGTTGCCGGGCCTGCTCGCACATCCGTCCGAACTTCGCCCCGTCGTACACGAGGATGTCGTACGTGTAGAAGCCGGCGAACCCGGCGCGAGCAGCAAAGCCGACGCGTCCGGTCTGGGCGAAGAGACGCATGCCGTTCGGCTGGCGCGTGACCGGTAACCACTCCTCCGCGCCGAAGTCATTCGCGCGGTAGACGTACACGTCGCGGATGCCGAGGCTCCGGAGGTACACGATGTCTGCCTCGACGGAGTCGACGCTGCGATCGGGGTACGGCTCGAGCTGGATGCCGACGCGCAGGTGGTAGCGCTTCGCCGCGCGGATCACCGCCGGGAGGCGGAGGTCCTCCCGCGAGCCTTGGCCCCACCACGAGCTGACCACCTCGTCGATGCCCGCCGCGGCGATGTCGTGCATCTGCGCCCGCAGCACCCGGGGATCGCCGCTCGAGTACGCGCCCCGCAGCGGATAGAACTCGGAAGCGAGGTCAAAGGGCGGCGTGTGCCCGCCCTGCGTCCAGTGGGCGTAGCCGCCGTCGTGCCGCATGTTCGAGTACCAGGGATAGAAGAAGATCGCGCTCGCGGGCGGGCCGGCCTGCGCGATCGCAGGCAAGCCGAGAAGGAGCGTCAAGGCCAGGGGGGCGAGCCGCAACCGGCATAGCATTCCACGGTCGTCGGACTTCTGGAAGGGCCTGGTATCACCAGGACGAGGCATGTCGCCGCGGCTGCGGCGGGCCGATTCCTCAGGCATGGATTCCTCTGGCCGGACCCCGTCCTTCGGCTGGCGTCGAGAAGAAGCTCAGACGATGGCCGAGTACGCCGTCGTCCTCGCGGTGATCACGCCGATCGTGATCCTGGCCTTCGCAGGCCTCAGCGGCGCGGTGCTCTCCGCGATCGACAACGCGCGCAGCTTCCTCTAGGCGCCGACTCGGCGGCGCCGCGTAGAGCTCGCGCGGGCTTTGCCCGCGGGAGCGTCTAAACCACGACCTAGGAAAGCCTTCGTTCGAAGCGAGCTTCGAATCGCCTAAGCCGCCCGTTTCTTGCGTGTCGACGAGGAGGAACGCCTCGTCGTCTTCCGGCGCGTGCCTGACTTCGACGCACTACGGCTGCGCTCGACGCTCTCGCGCAGCGCCGTGAGCAGATCGGTCGGCGCTTCCTCCTCGACTTCCGGCGCCGCGTGGACCTCCTTCCCCTTTCGCTTCGCGCGGATGATCGCGCAGAGCTCGTCGCGGTAGGTGTCCTTGTACTTCTCCGGCTTCCAGTCCGTCGTGAAGGACTCGATCAGCCGCTCGGCCATCTTGAGCTCCTCGGCCGACACACGCGTGCGCGACGCCTTGATGTCGTCGATGTCACGGATCTCGTCGGCGTAATGAAGCTGCTCGAGCGTGATCACTCCGTCGCGGATGCGGAGCGCACCCAGGTTCTGGCGGTCGCGCATGACGAACTTGGCGATGCCGGCCAGCTCTGAGCCCTCCATCGCCTTCACGAGCAGCGAATAGGTCTTCTCGGACCCGCGGTCGGGCCCGACGTAGTACGTGTGCGCGAAGTAGATCGGGTCGATGTCCTCGTACGGGACGAAGTCGACGATGTCGATCGTCTTGTACCCCTCGACCCTCGCCGCCTCGAAGTCCTCGTCCTCCATGAAGACGTACTCGCCCTTCTCGAACTCGAAGGCCTTCACGATCTCGTCGTCGGGAACGGGCTTGTCCTCCTTCTTGCAGATCTTCTCGTACCCGATCGGGCTCGAGTCCTTCTCGTGGACGAAGTGGAAGCGCAGCTTGTGCTCCTGCACGGCGCTGTAGAGCCGCACCGGGACGTTGACGAGCCCGAACGAGATCGACCCGGACCAGATCGAACGAGGCATGGTCCTGATCGTTGCCGCGGTCTCTGAGAGACAAACGTCGCAGGTCTGCCGATAGGCTGCGCGTGCCTTGGCGACGGTCGAGCGCGAGATCGACGAGCTCTTCGATCTGCCGCTGGACGAGTTCACAGCGGCGCGGAACGAGCTTGCAAAGCGGCTCAAAGGAGACGGCGACGCCGAGGCAGCCGAGCAGGTGCGCTCGCTGCCGAAGCCGAGCGTCGCAGCGTGGTCCGTGAATCAGCTCGCGCGGCGAGACCCCGAGGCGGTCCGGTCGCTGCTCAACGTCGCCTCTCGACTGCGCAGTGCACAGGAGCGTTCGCTCAAGGGCGAGCGCGCGGCGGACGAGCTTCGTGCCGCGCAAGCGGAGGAACGCGAGATCATTCGAGGGCTCACGCGCAGCGCCCAGGGAGTGCTGCGCGAAGCCGATCGACCGGCGAGCGGGACGACGCTCGAGCGCGTCTCGTCGCTGCTGCGCGCGGCGGCGGTCGACGAGCCCGGCAGGACCGCGCTGCGGCAGGGCCGCCTGACCGGTGACGTCGGCGTGTCGGGGTTCGACGCGTTCGCCGGACTGAAGCTCCCCGCGAAACGCCGTGGCCGAGGCGCTGCGCATGCGGGCGACGATCTCGCCGAGCGGCGGCGTCAGAAGCGCGAGGCCGAGCAGCGGCGGAAGCGGCTCGAGAAGCAAGTGCGCGAGCTCAGCGCCCGCGCCGACGCCGCGGAGCGCGACGCGGCTCGGGCCCGCAAGAATGCCGACGAGGCCGAGGCTGTCGCCGGGGAGCGGCGGCGGGAGGCCGACGCCGCAGCAGCCGAGCTCGCCCAGCTCGACGGCTAGCGTCACTCACCCGTTTGGGTGTTGCGACGCCGGCGCGAGGGCCGTACCGTCGGTGGTGGCGTCGCGCGGGTGCGCGATCTGCGGCCAGACTGCTTGCCCGCGCACGCCTGCTCGCCATGATTCGCGCGTCCCACGACCCTCAGACCGGGAAGGGGGCGGCGCATTGCCCAGGCCGCAATTGGGCACCGCCGCGCCGCCCCCATTGAAAACGACGCGAACTGCGGGAAAAACCTGCGCCTGAGCGGTGCGGCGTCCGGTCGTCCGGGTACACAGTCCTGGGGGGTCGGTCCCCGCGGGGGGCTCTGGCCGCAGGATCCTCCGCGCCCGGCCCCTACTTGTGCCCGGATGACACAAGTGGGTTAAACGGCCGGGTATCGCCGG
>JBKOVW010000260.1:0-7276 GCA_046724095.1 Actinomycetota bacterium
GCCGCCGCCGTCCTGACGCCGTGTGCTGCCCGGGACCTCGATCAGACCGTTGAGGGCGTGGGCCTTGTCCGGGACCTCGAGCAGCTTGTCGCTCTTCGTCGTGACCATGTACGCGAAGACAGCGACGAGGATGATCGCCCCTGCGGCCAGGAGCCGGAGCGGCGACAGCCAGGTGCGCATCAGAGGAGCCCGCGCGTCAGGCCGCCGTCGACGACGACGGTCGTGCCCGTCACGTAGCGCGCGCGGTCGGAGGCCAGGAAGCACGCGACGTCGCCGAACTCCTGTGGCGTCCCCCAACGTCCGAGCGGGATCGACTGCAGGTCGGCCTCGCTCGGGCCGTCCGGGTAGAGCTGCGCGAGGCGGGCGGTGTCGATGCGGCCCGGCGCGACACAGTTCACCGTGACGCCCTGCGGGCCGAGCTCGCGTGCGAGCGACTTGGCGTAGCCGGTGACGCCCGGCCGGACCGTGTTCGAGAGTGCCAGATGCTCCGTCGGCTCCTTCACGGCACTCGACGTGAAGACGAGGATGCGTCCGCCCTCGCTCCGCGTGAGGTGCGGCAGGCTGAGCTCCACGAGGCGGACGAGCGGCGCGAGCAGGAGCTCGACGGCCTCCTCGACGCTCTCCGGCGTGATCGCCGTCGCCGGCCCCGGCGGCGGGCCGCCGCTGTTCCAGACGAGGATGTCCAGGCCGCCGAACGCCTCGACCGTCCGCTCGACGGCGGCGCTGAGATCGCGCGGGTTCGTGACGTCGCCGCGGACCCCCAGCGCGCCGATTCGATCGGCTTCGCGCTGGAGCACCTCCCGCCGCCGCGCGAACATCGTCACGTTCGCGCCCTCCGCCGCGAGCGCCTCCGCCGTTGCGAGCCCGAGACCCGACGATGCGCCGCAGACGATCGCCGTGCGCCCCTTGAGCCCGAGATCCATCTCTACGTGCTAAGGACGCCGACGACCTCGCGCACCGCGTCGGCCGATTCCTGCACCTGCGTCTGCTCGTCTTCCGTCAGCTCGAGCTCGACGACCTCCTCGATACCGCCGGCGCCGAGCTTCACGGGCACGCCCATGTAGAGCCCGTCGATGCCGTACTCGCCCTCGAGGTAGGCCCTGCACGGGAGGACGCGCTTCTCGTCGAGCATGACCGCGTGCACCATCTGCGCGGTTGCCGCGCCGGGGGCGTACCAGGCCGACGTCCCGAGCAGGTTCACGACTTCCCCGCCGCCCTTGGCGGTGCGCTCGACGATCTCGTCGATCCGGTCGCGCGAGACGAGCTTCGCGAGCGGCACTCCCCCGACCGTCGTCGCGGAGACGACGGAGACCATCTGGTCGCCGTGCCCGCCGAGGACGAGCGCCTGCACGTCCTTCACGGACGACTTCGTCTCCCAGGCGATGAACGTCCGGAAGCGGCCGGTGTCGAGGATGCCCGCCTGGCCGAAGACGCGCTCCTTGGGGAAGCCGGAGACGTTCTTCGCGACGTGGCACATCGCGTCGAGCGGGTTCGAGACGACGATGAGGATCGCGTCCGGCGACTGCGCGATCGCCTGCTCGGTGACGGAGCCGACGATCTTCTCGTTCGTCGTCACGAGGTCGTCCCGGCTCATGCCGGGCTTCCGCGGCACGCCGGCCGTGACGACGACGACGGAGGAGCCGGCCGTCTCGTCGTAGCCGTTCGAGCCGACGACGTTCGCCTCGTAGCCGAGGACCGGGCCGGCCTCGTTGATGTCGAGCGCGATTCCCTGCGGCAGGTTCTCGACGATGTCGACGATCACGACGTCGGCGTAGTCGCGCCGCGCGACCTCCTGCGTCACCGTGCGGCCGACCATGCCGGCGCCGATGACGGTGACCTTCCTACGCAACGCGCGCTCCGAGCTTCTCGATGATCGCGTCCGCGACCTCGCTCGTGCCGACCGCGGTCGGGTCGTCACGCGTCGGCTTCATGTCGTACGTGACGTTCTTGCCCTCGCGGATCACTCCCGCGATCGCCTGCTCGAGGTTGTCCGCGGCGTCGTTCTCCTCGAGATGGCGGAGCATCAGCATCCCCGACAGCAGCTGCGCCATCGGGTTGACCTTGTTCTGTCCGGCGTACTTCGGCGCGGAGCCGTGCGTGGGCTCGAAGATCGCGATGCCCTCCCCGAAGTTCGCACCCGGGGCGAGGCCGAGGCCGCCGATCATGCCGGCGCACAGATCCGAGAGGACGTCGCCGTAGAGGTTGGGCAGCACGAGCACGTCGTACTCCTCGGGCCGCTGCACGAGCTGCATGCACATGTTGTCCACGATCCGGTCGTCGAACTCGATGTCGTCGTTCTCCGCCGCAACCTCGCGTGCGACGTGCAGGTACAGCCCGTCGGAAAACTTCATGATGTTCGCCTTGTGCACGGCCGTGACCTTGCGACGGTCGTTCCGGCGCGCGTAGTCGAACGCGAACTGGACGATCCGGCGCGTGCCGCTGACCGAGATCGGCTTGATCGAGATGCCGGCGTCGTCGTGGGCGAGCCTCCCGCCCTTCGACTTGATCCAGTCGATCAGTTCCTGCGCCTCGTCGGACCCCTGCTCGTACTCGATGCCCGCGTAGAGGTCCTCCGTGTTCTCGCGCACGACGATGAGGTCGACGTCCTCGAAGCGCGTGCGCACGCCCGGATAGGTCTTGCAAGGGCGCACCTGCGCGTAGAGGTCGAGGCTCTTGCGGAGCGCAACGTTGACGGAGCGGAAGCCGCCGCCGACAGGCGTCGTGATCGGGCCTTTGAGCGCGACGCCCGTGTCGCGGATGGCATCGAGCACGTCCTCCGGTAGCGGGTTGCCGCCGTACCGGTCCATCACGTCGGCGCCGGCCTCGCGGACGTCCCAGTCGAACTCGACCCCGGTCGCCTCCAGGACGCGGCGGGTCGCCTCGGTGAGCTCCGGGCCGGTACCGTCGCCGGGGATGAGGGTCACGCGATGGGCCACGGCGGCGCATGGTACTCAGCCCGGCTAGGATCACGCGCCCATGACCCTCAGCGAGGCTGCCGCGCAGGCCGACGAGCTCGCGCAGTCCGGCTCCGAACGGGAGTTGGCGACGCTGCGGCAGCAGTGGGATGACGAGGTGGAGTCGGCGGCCCGAAGCAGCGACTATCGCGAGCGCGCCGTGGCGTACCGCGCCATCGGGCAGTTTCGCTTCCGCCAAAAGCTGGAGCTGCTCCGACGGGGTCTGGACGACGAGAGCCCGGCGGTGCGCGGCTCGGCGCTCGTGTCGGTGCAGCAGCTCTCGAAGGGAAGCCCGGGCCTCGTCAATTCGATGCGTCCGCTGCTGCACACGATCGCGTCGGGTGACCCGAACCAGGCCGTGCGCCGGCTCGCGGTCGTGTGCTTGCGCAACGGCTCACCGCAGCGCGAGACGATCGTCCTGCTCAACGGCCTCGCCGAGGACGACGACGAAGAGCCTGCCTTGCGGCAGGCTGCGCGTACCGTCGCTTCGGACCTGAGGAAGCGCGCGGGCTCGAAGGTCTAGGAGCCGGAACAGAAGCTGCAGACGCGTCCGTGGATCGCGCGGCCGCAACTCGGACACGACCGTCCACTCTTCCGCCACTCGAGCAGGCTCTTGTTGATGCCGGCAACCACCATGAGGTAGCCGACGACGGAAGTGAGGATGGCGAGAATGACGATGTTCGGGTCGGTTTCCATTTCGTCCTTCAGCCGTTCCTACGACGCCCATGAGGGTGCGCCTGGAAGTACAACTCCCGACGCCGCCGATCGGATACGTGCGTGTAGAGCTCGGTGGTCGCGAGATCGGCATGCCCGAGCATCTCCTGTACCGAGCGGAGGTCGGCGCCGCCCTCGAGCAAGTGTGTCGCGAAGGAGTGCCGGAGCAAATGAGGATGCACACGTTCCGGCTCGAGCCCCGCCTTTCCGGCCAGGCGTCGCAGGATGAGGAACACGCCGGCGCGCGTCAGACCGCCGCCCTTCGCGTTGAGGAAGAGCTCCGGTCGATGCCGCTTGTCGAGGTACGGCCGCCCGCGCGAGAGGTAGCGCCGCAGCGCCGTGACGGCCTGGCGCCCGACCGGTACGACGCGCTCCTTCGAGCCTTTGCCGACGCACCGCACCAGACGGGCATCGAGGTCGACGCTCGCCTTGTCGAGGCCGACCGCCTCGCTGACCCGCAGGCCCGCCCCGTACAGGAGCTCGACGAGCGCGCGGTCCCGGAGGGCGCGGGGCGTCGTTCCCGAGGCGGCCTCGACGAGCCGCTCCGCCTCCGCGGGTGAGAGCGTCCTCGGCAGCGTGCGTCGGCGCCGCGGCAGCTCGAGCTCGGCCGCCGGATTGTCGGTGCGTGTGCCGAGGAGCGTCTGATGGCGGAAGAAAGAGCGGATCGCGGCGACCCGGCGCGCGATCGTCGCGGGCGCCAGGCCGTCCGCGCGCAGGGCGGCGAGGTACTGCTCGAGCTGCTCGGTCGTGACCTGCGCGACCGGCGCGTCGAGCCAGGTGGCGAGTGCCTTCAGGTCCCGCCGGTACGCCTCGACGGTCTTCGGCGCACGGCGGCTGGCCAGCAGCGCGAGAAACCCTTCGACGTCAGGATCGAGGGTGCGCTCGGTCGTAGACACGACGCAGCCTCCTTCCGTCGACGTGGCTGTACATCTGCGTCGTCGAGAGCGAGCTGTGGCCGAGCAGCTCCTGGATCGTGCGCAGGTCGGCGCCGCCCTCGAGCAGGTGCGTCGCGAACGCGTGCCGCAAGCGATGCGGATGCGCGAAGACGCGGCGCAACGTGGACGTGTCGAGACGCCGTCCGCGGGCGGAGACGAAGACCGCGTTCTCGGCGCCGCGCACCAGCTCGGGGCGTGCTTCGTGCAGGTAGCGCGCGAGCAGCAGCGCAGCCTCCTCGCCGAGCGGCACGATGCGCTCCTTGCCTCCCTTGCCGCGAACGTGCAGCTGCTCGCGGTCGAAGTCCACGTCGGCGAGGTCGAGCCCGACGGCCTCCGCCGCGCGCAGGCCCGCCGAGTAGACCAGCTCGACGAGCGCGCGGTTGCGCAGCGCGAGCGGGCCGTCGCCCTCGAGCGCCTCGAGTGCCGCCTCGACCTCCGCGGGCTTCGGCGTCTCGGGCAGTCGACGATGCCGCCGCGGGGCGAGCGCCGCGTCCGGTGCGCGCGTCGGGCCGAGCGTGAACCGCAGGAAGCTCCGGACCGCTGCGAGCTTGCGCGCGATCGTCGCGGGCGCGAGCTTGCGCGGCCGAGCACGCCCGAGCTCCGTGACGTAATCGGAGAGGACGCGCACGTCGACATCACCGACGCACAGGCCGCGTTCGTCGAGCCAGCGGCCGAACTGCTCGAGGTCGACGCGATACGCGCGTCGCGTCGCGTCGCCGAGCTTCGGGGATTCGAGAAAGCGATCGATCGCGGCCTGCTCGCGCATGGGCAAGCATTCGCGTCGGGGATAGGATCGCCTTCCCATGAAGCACCGTCTCGAGCGCTACGCCGACCTGATCATCAACTTCGGCGCCAACGTCCAGCCTGGTCAGATCCTCGACGTCGGCAGCGGTCTCGGTAAGGAGGAGCTCACGCGCGCGCTCACGGCGAGCGCGTACAAGCGGGGCGCGAAGTTCGTCGACGTCAACTACTGGGACCCGCACCTGAAACGCGTGCGCGTGCAGTACGCCGCCGACGACGTGCTCGACTTCGTTCCGCCATGGTACGGAGAGCGGACGCTGCAGCTCGGTCACGAGCGCGGCGCGACGATTCTGCTGAGCGGCCCGGTCGCACCGCACCTGTACGACGACCTCGACCCGGAACGGCTCGGCCGCGACGTCTTCCCGCGCGTGAAGGAATGGACGAAGGTGATCAACGAGCGCACCGTCAACTGGTGCATCGCGCCCGGGCCCTCCGAGAAATGGGCGGAGCTCGTGTATCCGGACCTCGAGCCCGCCGAGGCACTCGAGAAGCTCTGGGAGCAGGTGCTGCACGTTTGTCGCATGGACGACGACGATCCGGAGTCGTCGTGGCGTCGGCGAAGCGCCGCGCTGAAGGGCGCGGCCGACCGGCTCACCGAGCGCCGCTTCGACGCGATGCATCTCGAGGGAGACGGAACCGACCTGACCGTCGGGCTACTTCCGACCTCGCGGTGGGTCGGGGGAGCCGAGGAGACGGTCGACGGGATCTCGCACATGGCGAACCTGCCGACCGAGGAAGTGTTCACGACGCCGGATCCGGCGCGCGTGGACGGCGTGGTGCGCGCGACGAAGCCGCTGTACACCCAGGGCCGCATCTTCGAAGGGCTTGCCGTCCGGTTCGAGGACGGACGCGCCGTGCAGGTCGACGCCGACTCCGGCGCCGAGACCCTGCGGGCGCTCGTCGCGCAGGACGACGGCGGCACGCGGCTGGGCGAGTTGGCGCTCGTCGACCGCGAGGGCCGCATCGGCGCGCTCAACACGGTCTTCTACGACACGCTGCTCGACGAGAACGCCGCCAGCCACATCGCACTCGGCTCGGCCTACGAGGCGGCAGTCGAGCAGGAGGATCTCGAGCGCATCAACCGCTCGTCGATCCACGTCGACTTCATGATCGGCTCCGACGAGGTGGACGTCACGGGCATCACACGCGACGGCGAGCGCGTCCCGGTCCTACGCCGGTCGGCCTGGCAGTTGTAGCCCTGTCCAGGGCCAGGCCCCGGACATGTCGCGCCGACCGGACGAGGTCTGCGGCCGCCCCGCCCGGCTCAGCGCGACTGATCAGGCGAGGTCCGTCGGTCCTGGGTGATCAGGGGAGGACACCTGGGACCTGGACGCAGTTTCGCCGTGATCTGTGGGCTGCGGCACCCCACGCCTACCCTTATCGGGGTAGGCCGACAAGGCCCCAATCCCTCAATCGAGTGAGACAAGGCGCCTGTGTCGGTCGGCGCTTTCCGACGGCGGCCGGGCAATGCCCGCCCGCCTGATGTCGGCGCCGCAAGCGGCGCCTCGGGACCGAGGGACGATTACCTGACGGCTGAGACGATCTCGTCCGAGAGGCTCGGGAAGCCGGCGAGGAACTCGGCGCGCTCGCGCTTCAGCCGCTCGACGAGCGCGTCGTACTCGTCCATCCGGCCGGCCCGGTCGTACAGCTTTCGCGGCTGCAGCACCTCGTCGTCGTCGATGCCGGGCACGGACGCGGCGACGAGATAGCCGAAGTCCGGGTCGCGCTCCCAGTCGATCGTCCCCTCGGCGATCCCCTTGACGATCGCCGACGAGTGCTTGATGCGCACCTTCTTCGACCGCTCGACGTCGTCACCGCCGCCGACGCGTCCGGTGTTCAGGAGGTAGACCTCGAGCGGATGCTCCTCGAGCA
>JBKOVW010000177.1:0-5748 GCA_046724095.1 Actinomycetota bacterium
TGGATGAAGAGGCCCAGCCGCGGCCGGCCGAACCAGGCGGAGCTCTTGCTGCGACTCCAGCCCGGCCTCAGCTCGCGGGCGAGGCGCAGCTGGCGGGGAAGGCTCCGGTGGATCGTCCGCTGGAAGTACGCGCGGCGTGCACGGGCGAGCTCCGACGGCCCCACGGTGGTTGCCGCGACCGCTGCGGAGGCGCGTCCATACGCGAAGACGAGGACGGCCGCGGCGACGCAGCCGCAGCCCGCGATCGCGACAACACGACGCTTGCGGTACGCGCCTGCGGCGAGCACGGCTGCGCCTGCGGCCAGCACGAGATCGCCGAGCAGCACCCCGTCGGCTATCGGCGCCGGGCGGGGCTCTCATGAGCCGTTTTAGTCCACGAACTTCAGGTCCCAGTAGAAACGGCTGACGCGGCCGTGGCGGATGTCGATGAAGAACCACGGCTTCTCGAAGTTGGCGACGCTGACCGGCAGCGACTGCTTGCCGAGGCCGACCTTCGTCCAGCAGTTGCATGGCTTCTCGCGCACCCACTTGTTCCACACGAACCCGTGCCAGTGGCCGTTGCCGATCGGGATCCGGCTGCCGACGCCGAAGCCGCTCTTCGTTCGGTAGTACGGCGTGCTGAAGTCGATCGCACCGACGCGGCTGCCGTAGAACCTCACGCTCACGTCGCCGCGGTGATGCTGGCGTACGAAAAGTGCGCGGGGCTCGCCGAGCGTGATGTTCCCGACGCGGCTCCACGGGACGAGCAACGGCGGGACGTGAGGGCGCGCGCCGAGCGAGACGGCGGCGAGGACGATGGCGAGACGCATCGTTTGGAAATCAGATTGGGACCACTTCTTAACCGCACCGTAACAGCGTCTCGGACGATGCTCGCGTCGGCGTGCGGGGTGGTCCTGCGCGCAGAGACGTAGAGGGGAGATCTGGATGCGCGTTTCGTTTCGCAAGGCAGGGTTCCTCATCGGGCTCTTGGCCTGTGCGCTGGTGGTCGGGACCGCGGCCGCCGCAGCGTTCGAGGACTGGGGTCTGAACGTGCAGACGCAGATGGAGAACAAGTCCGAGCCGTTGTTCGGCGTCGGTCAGCCTCTGAAGGCATCGTCGAACGTCGACCTGAACCAGGCCCAGTCGCTCGCGAACCCCGCGGGGCTCGTCACGGTTGCGAAGGGCCTCGACGTCAGGGTCGTCACAGCCGGAAAGGCTGCACCGAACCTCGATCAGATGGTGCTCTGGCCGCAGTCGAGCCCGCAGTACATCATCGCCTGCAACGAGCAGGGGACAGGCGACCCGGCGCTGCAGAAGATCAGGCTCAGCGACGGAGCGGCGACGACGATCGCAACCGGGATCACGTCATGCGATCCGGTGCGCGCGACGCCGTGGGGAACGGTCCTGTTCGGCGAAGAAGGCGGCGCGACCGGCGCGATGTACGAGCTGATCGATCCGCTGAGCGTGGAGGGTGCGACGATCAACCGGTCGACGGGGGCGACGTCGACGCCGAAGATCCGCCGTGTCGACGCATTGGGATTCCTCTCGTTCGAGGGGCTCGCGATTCTTCCCAACGGCGTGACCTACTACGGCGACGAGCTGGCGGCCGGCAATGGTGCACCGGGTGGTGCGTACTACAAGTTCGTGCCCAGCACGCCCTGGGCAGGCGGCGCTCCGATCACCAGCCTCGACCAATCGCCGTACGCCGCGGGCACCGTGTACGGGCTTCGTGTCGGCCAGGGAAGTAACTTCGGTCAGGGCTTCTCGTACGGCATCGGCACCTGGCAGCTGCTCACGTCGACGCCCGGGCAGCAGCTCCGCCCATTGGCGACGGCGGCCAAGCTGACCGGCTACTACCGGCCGGAGGACCTTGAGATCGACCGCGGGGCGCTCGCCGCAGGAAACGTCCGGTTCTGCGGCAACAACACCGGCCGTGACGAGGCGCGTTACTGGGGCGAGACTGTCTGCATCACCGACGGAACCGTCTCGGGCTCGACGTCCGCGAGCTCTGGCCCGCAGGTGCAGCTGTTCGTGCAGGGGTCGTCCGAGTTCAACATGCCGGACAACATCGCCTACCAGCCTGGGCGCGGCAACTGGGTCATCGAGGAGGACGGCAGCACGGCCGAGCACGTCGACGGCTCCCGTAACAACGACATCTGGGACTGCCTCGACGACGGCGCCGACAACGATGTCCTGAACGACGGCTGCATCCGCGTCGTCAGCCTCAACGACCTCGATGCGGAAAGCACCGGAGGGTTCTTCGATCCCACGGGCACGCACTACTACGTCAGCATCCAGCACAACTCGAGCGGCTTCGGGACGATCCTCGACATCACAGGTTGGGGATCACAGGGACAAGGCCACTAAGGCCAGCCGGACGGGGCGGCGCGGCACACGCGCCGCCCTGTCCTCACGCCGACGCGCCGGTGTAGTTGCGCAGCCCGTAGTGCCAGAACCAGCGCGTGAACGCGAACACGGCGCACGTGAAGCCGAACGCGAACACGAGCGTCGGCCACTGCAGCCGCGACGTCAGGGCCTCCGCGGGCACCGTCACCGCGAAGCCGATCGGCACCAGGAACGTGACGCTGTACCGCAGCCAGCCCGGGTAGACGGTCACCGGCCAGCGCCCGGTCTGGTAGATGCCCTCGAACAGCTCGAGCACGTTCTCCATCCGCACGACCCAGAACGCGCCCGTCGTCATCACGAGCCAGAAGCAGTAGACCAGGACGCCGCCGAACAGGAGGGCGATGCCGAACGCGACCGCGTCGCCCACCCCGATCGAGCTCTGCACGCCCGTGAGCCCGACGATGAGCAGGACCAGGCCGGAGACGATCTCGACGACCTGCCACATGCGCACCATGCGCACGCTGATCAGGAGCTGCGAGTCCTCCGGCTTGGTCAGGGCATAGTCGAGCGTCCCTTGTTGCACGTCCTCCATCAGCCGCTGCATGTTCGGCTGGATGAACGCGTGGATGAAGCCCCCGAGGAGGACCTGCACGCCGATGAGGGAGAGCAGCTCCGGCTGCGTCCAGCCGTTCAGCTCATTGGTGTGCGAGTAGACGAGCGCGAGCATCACGAGCGCCGTCCCGATCTGGATGACGGACTGCAGCAGCTGCACGAAGAAGTTGACGCGGTACTGCAGCTCGTTGATCACGCCGATCTTCAGGAACAGCCAGCTGACGCGCAGCGTGTTCAATTGCCCACCGACACGAAGCGCTTGATCGCCGACGACCAGGCGAGCTTGAACAGCAGCAGCCCGATGCCGATCCAGAGCGCCTGCGCGCAGAGGCCGAGCAGCAGCGACTGTGTGGACAGCTTGCCGACGAGGGCCTCGATCGGGAAGCCGAACGTCCACTTGAACGGCAGGAAGTTCGCGAGCGTCTGCACCCAGCCCGGCATGAGCTGCAGCGGCACGAGCCGCCCTGACAGCAGCATCTCGATCGCCATGTAGAGGTCGAACACGGCCGCGCCGCGCGTCGTCCAGAAGTTCAGCATCCCGATCGTGCCCTGGAACATGCTGCGCACGAGGTAGGCGCCCCAGATCGCGCAGATGAAGACGACGATCTCGAGCGGCGTCGGGCTGAGGGTGGGGTGGAAAACCGCGGAGAGACCGAACGCGATCGGCAGCCAGAGCACGACGACGACGAACTTCCAGCCGGCGAAGAACGCCAGGTCGTAGTGGAGGATGTACATCGGCTTCAGCAGGTCGCCCGCCAGGCGGCCCTCGCGGATCCGAAACTCCCAGAACGGCGCGCCGAAGACGATGTTCATGTTCCGGACGAGCGTCCAGACGATGTAGTACGCGGCGAACTCGCCCGTCGTGATGCCGTTGACGGAGCCGCCCTGCTGCTCCGCGATCGTCGTCCAGACCACGAGGTAGACGACGGGCTCGGCGATCATCCCGAGCATGTAGAAGTAGTTCGTGACGCGGTACTGCAGCTGCGACGCGATCGCCGTGCGCATCGTCGTCACGTAGAAGTCGTAGAGCGAGCGCCAGCGTCCCGCTTCCGGCAGCCGGACGACGTCGACACTCATGGCGTTGTCGACTGCGCGAACACGGACTCGATCACGTCCTCGATCGGCGGTTCCTCGATCGTCAGGTCGAGGATCTCGTGGTCGGCGAGCAGCCGCGCCGCGACGCGTGACGTCTCCGCCTTCGGGACGCGGAGCGAGACGCGGTCGCCCTCGTGGTGCACGACCTCGCCGTACGCGTCGAGCGGCGCGGCGCCGTTCTCCAGCACGACGCCGATCGTCTTGTAGGCGGCGAACTCGTCCGCGAGGCTGGCGAGCGCCCCGTCGAAGAGGATGCGCCCGTGGTGGATGACGATCACGCGCTTGCAGAGCGCCTCCACGTCCGCCATGTAGTGGCTCGTCAGCAGCACCGTCGCGCCGTGGCGGAGGTTGTACTCGGCGACGAACGTCCGGATGCGCTTCTGCATCGTCACGTCGAGCCCGATCGTGGGCTCGTCGAGGAACAGGACCTGCGGCCGGTGCAGCAGCGCGCCGACGATCTCGACCTTCATCCGCTCGCCGAGCGAGAGGTTGCGCACAGGCTTGCGCACGAGGTCGCCGACGTCGAGCAGCTCGATCAGCTCGTCGCGCATCGCCACGTAGTCGCTGCGCTGCAGCCGGTAGATCGCGCGGTTGAGCTCGAACGAGTCGAGTGCCGGAATGTCCCACTGCAGCTGGTTCCGGTTCCCCATCACCATCGTCATCCGGCGGAGGTATTCGCGCTCGCGCTTGGACGGGATGTGGCCGAGCACGCGCGCCTCGCCGCTCGTCGGATAGAGCAGGCCGGCGAGCATCTTCAGCGACGTCGTCTTGCCGGCGCCGTTCGGGCCGAGGAACCCGACGACCTCGGCGGGGCCGATGTCGAACGAGATCGCCTCGACCGCGCGGACGTCGCGCGTCTGCCGCTTGAAGAGCGCTTTCGCGGCCGCGCGGAGCCCGGCTTCGCGCTCGGGCACCTTGTAGATCTTCGTAAGCTCGGCGACGTGAACGACCGGTTCGGACACGGGCTGCAACCTATCTACACGTGAAAATCCTCCTGGTTTCCCAGATGTACCCCGGCCCAGCGGACCCCGACCTCGGCGTCTTCGTGCGCGGGGTGGAGGAGGCGCTCGTCGCGCGCGGCCACGTCGTCGAGCGCGCCGTCCTCGACCGCCGCGGCGGCGGCAAGCGCAAGTACGTCGCGCTGTCGGCGGCGACGCTGCGGGCCGCGCGCCGGTTCCGGCCCGACGTGGTCTACGCGCACTTTCTCGTGCCGACCGGGCTGATCGCGACGCTCGCAGGACGCGCACCGCTCGTCGTCACCGCACACGGTCGCGACGTGCGCAATGTCGGCTGGCTTCCCGGAATCGGTGCCGCGACTCGATTCGTCGTGCGGCGGGCGGCCGCCGTGATCGCCGTGTCCGACTACCTGCGGCGGGAGCTCGAGACGAAGGTGCCCGAGGCGCGTGGCAAGACCGAGGTGGTCGATTCGGGCGTCGACCTGGAGCGGTTCGCCGTCGCTCCCGCACCCATGGATGGGCCGCGTTACCTCTGCATTGCCTCGCTGATCGAGCGCAAGAACGTCCTGCGCCTGGCGAGTGCGTTCGAACGCATCGGCCGCGGCACACTCACCTTCGTCGGCGACGGCCCGCTGCGGACGCAGCTCGAGGGGCGGCCCGGGGTTGAGCTCGTGGGTCGCATCCCGTACGAGCGAGAGCCGGCGCAGATCGCGTCGTCACACGTCGTCTGTCAGCCGAGCCTGAACGAGCCGTTCGGCCA
>JBKOVW010000040.1:0-3520 GCA_046724095.1 Actinomycetota bacterium
CCGCCGGACGGAGGCTTCGAGCTCGCGATCGAGGTGGCGCACCTGATCAGGGAGCTGCTCGACGAGGTCGGACTGCCCGGCTACGTGAAGACGAGCGGTGCCGACGGCATCCACGTCGTCGCGCCGATCGTCCGCCGCGCGAGCTTCGAGCAGACCTACGCCTTCGCCGAGCAGGCATCGCGCCTGCTCGAGCAGCGCCATCCAGGCAAGGTCACGACCGAGTGGCTGAAGAAGAAGCGCGAGGGCGTCCTCGTCGACCACCGCCAGAACGGCTGGGGGAAGACGATCGCCTCGGTCTACAGCGTCCGGCCGAAGCCCGGCGCACCCGTCTCGACCCCGCTCCACTGGGATGAGCTGAGGCAGGACGTCCGGCCGCGCAACTTCGGGATGCAGGTGGCCCTGGAGCGGATCGAGCGGCAGGGAGACCTGTTCGCGCCGGTGCTGGAGGACGCGCGTCCCCTCGGTGCGGCTGCGACCAAGTTGGAGCGGCTAACCTCAAAGGCGTGAGCGAGCCCAATCGCGACGAGATCCTGCGCGCGCTCGAGCGCGTGATCGACCCGGAGCTGAAGCGCCCGGTCACGGAGCTCGACATGGTGCGCGGCGTCGACATCGACGGCGGCGACGTCCGCGTGACGATCGCGCTGACGGTCGCCGGGTGCCCGCTGCGCGACTCCTTCGAGCAGCAAGTCGCGGACGTCCTACGCGACGTCCCGGGTGTGGAGCGCGTCGCGCTCGGCTTCGACGTGATGACGCCGGAGGAACGGCAAGCGCTCACCACGAAGCTGCGAGCCGGCTTTCAGGGACGTGGCCAGGGCCTGTCCCTGGACGCGGCCACTCGGGTCGTGGCCGTTTGCAGCGGGAAGGGCGGCGTCGGCAAGTCCACGCTCACGGCCAACCTCGCCGTCGCGATCGCGCAGACCGGCAAGCAGGTGGGAATCCTCGACGCCGACGTCTACGGGCACTCGATCCCGCACGTGCTTGGCATCCGCCAGAAGCCCGTGCTCGTCGACAAGATGATCGTCCCGCCGGTCAAACACGACCTCAAGCTGATGTCGATCGGCTTCTTCCTCGACGACAACCAACCGGTGATGTGGCGCGGGCCGATGCTGCACCGCGCGCTCGAGCAGTTCCTGTCGGACGTGCACTGGGGACAAGTGGACGTGCTCGTCGTCGACATGCCGCCGGGGACCGGCGACGTCGCGATCTCGCTCGGCCAGCTGCTGCCTCGCGCGGAGACGCTCGTGGTGACGACGCCGCAGCCGGCCGCGCAGGAGGTCGCGTCTCGTGCCGGGGCGATGGCGCAGAAGACCGGCATGCGCCTGATCGGCGTCGTGGAGAACATGACGGGTGATGTGTTCGGCTCCGGCGGCGGCGAACGGCTCGCGCAGGAGCTCGGAGTGCCGGTGCTCGGGCATGTCCCGCTGGATCCCCTGCTGCGCGAATGCGGCGACGCCGGCGAGCCGCTGATGATCGCCGCGCCCGAGTCTTCGAGCGCGCAGGCTCTGCGTGCGATCGCCGACGAGGTGCTCGCGCTCGAACGCGGCTCGATCGTCAAGTCCCTGCCCGTCCTCTCCTGACGGACGATCCGTACGCCCGGCTGAGCGCGCTCGGCTTCGCCGAGCACGACGTGCGCACGCTCGCCGACCACTTCCTCGACGCCGAGCGTCGCGGGAAGAAGGGCCACGGGCTGACGCGGATCGACTGGCTCGAGACGCTCGACGGGTTCGATCCGCACGCGCAGCCCGAATGCGTGCTGAGCGAGCCCGACTTCCAGCGCTGGGAAGGCCGCGGTGCGCTCGGCTACCTGACGCTCGCCGCGATCTGCGACGCCCAGCTCGCCGATCCGCCTGCCCACGCACGCGTCGTCGTTGCGCATGAATGCTTCCCTACCGGGATGCTCGCTCATTACGTGCGCCGGCTTGCCGAAGGAGGCCTCGTCGCGGTGCTGACCTCGACCTCGCCGCCGCGGCTCGGTCATCCCGAGGGCGGCCCGAAGCTCGCGAGCACCAGCCCGCTGGCGATCGCGATCCCGAGCTCCGACGGCAGGCCGCTCGTCAGTGACGTCTCCATGGGGCGGGTCACGTACGGCGACGTCCTTGCCGGCAAGGCCTCGGAGGACGAGCTCGTTCCCTTCGGCGGCGAGCAGGCACACAAGGCGTTCGCGCTCGCGATTGCGTTGCAGCTGCTCGTGGACGCGCTCGTCGTCGACGGCTTTGGCGCCGTACTGATGGTGGCGCGGGCCGAGGGAGATCCCGTGCCGGGGTTGCGCGCGCGCGTTCCCGGCATGCGGCTGCCGGGCGACTCGTGATCGTGCTCCCGCCTCCGATCGTGGCGGGGGAGATCGTGCGCCTGCAGACCCGCCAGCACGTCGTCGCGCTCACGTTCGACGGCGGCGGCAACGCGGACGGCGCGAAGGGCGTCTTGACCGCACTGCGCCGCGCCAAGGTTCCGGCGACGTTCTTTCTGACCGGCCATTTCGTCCAGAGCTATCCGCGACTCGCGCGTGCAATCGGCCGCCGCTACCCCGTCGGCAATCACACCGTCGACCACCTCGACATGCTGAGGCTGTCGCCCGGGGCAGCGAGCCGCGAGGTCACGCGTGCGGCGGTCATGATCCAGCGCGCGACCGGTCGCGACACGCATCCGTACTTCCGCTTTCCCTACGGCTCGCGCAACGCCCGCACGCTGCGGATGGTCAACGGGCTCGGCTACGCGTCCGTGCGCTGGACGGTCGACACGTCGGGGTGGATGGGCCTCTCGCAGCAGAGCGTCGCCGGTGCGGTGCGTCGCGTGATGAGCAACCTCGTCCCCGGCGAGATCGTGCTGATGCACCTCGGTTCCTCGCGCGACCGCAGCACGATCGACTCGAAGGCCCTCTCGGCGGTCATCCGGCTCGTTCGCGCGCGCGGCTACAGGTTTGTCACTCTGGCGGGGATCCGAGCGCCGCGCTGAGGCATCGCTTGCGATGCCGGCTCGAAGGGCGGGCGGGCTTGACCCGCACGCCCGATTTGACTAACCGACTGGTCACACGGACGTCGCGCCAGGCCCGATCAAGCTGGTGAAGCGCGGATCGTCGCGCATGGAGTCGAAGTCGCTGT
Organism: Actinomycetota bacterium; assembly: GCA_046724095.1. Classification (GTDB taxonomy): domain Bacteria; phylum Actinomycetota; class Thermoleophilia; order Gaiellales; family Gaiellaceae; genus 3-1-20CM-4-69-9. The sequence continues at coordinate 3,099 of JBKOVW010000040.1, forward strand.
CCGTCTCCGCGAATTTTCGGAAGCGAGGGTTCTTCGCGGCCTGGGCGAGGTGCTCGAGCGCGGCGTCCTTCTCGCCGCTCAGAGCTTCGACACAGGCGAGGTTGTAGAGCAGGCTCGCGTTGCCCGGGTGGAGCTCGAGCCCCTGGAGCAGGAGCGCCTTCGCCTCGTCGTAGCGCTTCGCCTCCCACGCGGGCACGCCGGCGAACGCGAACTCCCACGGGGAGACCTTGAACGCAGCGCCGCGCTCACCGCCGACGGCCAGCACCGTCGTGCCGTCCTCCACGGCGCGCGCGCCGCGGCGCTCCTTCGGATCGTCGAGGAAGACGCACGTCCCGACGGGTGCGTCGATCTCCTCCCCGTCGACGGTGAACGTCGCATGGCCGGTGACGACGACGTACAGCTCCTCGTGGTGGCCGGCTCCG
>JBKOVW010000064.1:0-16728 GCA_046724095.1 Actinomycetota bacterium
CCGCAGACGAGCAGCGGCGGGAGCGCGTCACCCGCGGGCGAGGACGTGCCGAGGTTGCCGCCGATCGTGCCGCGGTTCCGGATCTGCGGACCGCCCACCGTCCGCGACGCCTCGGCGAGCGCCGGCAGCGGTCCGGCCATGGCCTCGGTATAGGTCAGGCCGGCGCCGAGCCGGATGCGCCCGTCCTCCCGCGACCAGCCGCGCAGCTCCGCGACCTCGTTCAGGTTGAGCAGCGCCGGCGGCCGCGCACGGTCGAAGTTGAGCTCGACCATCACGTCCGTCCCGCCCTGGATCGGGACTGCCTCGATGCGCTCGGCCTTCAGCCGCAGCGCCTCGTCGAGCGTGCGGGGAGTCAGCACGTCCACTGCATAAAGCGTATTAGCTTCCCCCTACATGGAAGACCTCGCCCGCCGCCTCGCCGTAGCCCGCGGAGACGAGCCTGCGGACGTCGTCGTGCGCGGCGGCCGCGTGCTGTCGGTGTTCACGCGCGAGTGGCTCGAGGTCGACATCGCAGTCGCCGACGGGTGGATCGCCGGCGTCGGCGAGTACGACGGACGCGACGTCGTCGACGCCTCGGGGCGCTACGTCGTCCCCGGCTTCATCGACGCGCACATGCATCTCGAGTCGACGAAGCTGCTTCCCGACGAGTTCGCGCGGCTGGTGCTGCCGCTCGGGACGACGGCGGTCGTCCTCGACCCGCACGAGCTCGCCAACGTCCTCGGCACCGACGGCGTGCACTGGCTGCTCGACGCGTGCGACGGGCTGCCGCTCGACTTCTACTTCATGGCGTCGTCGTCGATTCCGGCGTCGGCGTTCGAGTCGCCGCGGCGGCCGCTGCTGAGCGGCGATCTCGAGAGCCTGCTGCGCCGGCGCCGCGTGCTCGGGCTCGCCGAGATGATGAACTTCCCCGGCGTCATCAACGCCGACCCGGCCGAGCTGCAGAAGCTGCGGCTTGCCGAGGGCGTGCACGTCGACGGCCATGCGCCCGGCGTGCGCGGCCGAGCGCTCAATGCGTACGCTGCGTCGGGCATCCGCTCCGACCACGAAGCGCTGACCGAGGAGGAGGGGCGCGAACGGCTGCGCAGCGGCATGTGGCTGCTGATCCGCGAAGCGTCCATGGCTCGCAACCTGCAGGCGCTGCTCCCGCTGGTGAAGGAGTTCGGCACGAACCGGATCGCGTTTTGCACCGACGACCGCGATCCCGAGGACATCGCCGAGAACGGCCACATCAACGGGATGGTGCGCGAGGCCGTCGCCGCCGGCGTCGCCGTGGAGGACGCGATCGTGCTCGCGACCCTCAACCCGGCGACCTGGCACCGGCTCTGGCATCTCGGCGCGATCGCGCCGGGCTACCAGGCCGACCTGCTCGTGCTCGGCGACCTCGAGCGCTTCGAGCCCGAGCTGACGCTGAAGTCAGGACGCCCGGTCGACGAGATCCCCGAGCCGGACGTGCCCGAATGGGTCAAGCACTCCGTGCGGAACCGGCCGGTCAGCGCGGCTGATTTCCGCATCGACTGGAGCGGCGGGACGGCGCGCGTGATCGGCCTCGTCCCGGACCAGGTCGTCACCGAGCCGCTCGAGGAGGAGCCGAGCGACGAGCACGCGACGATCGCCGTCGTCGAGCGTCACCTCGGCACAGGGCGTATTGGCCTCGGACTCGTCGCACGCTCGGGCCTCGACCGCGGCGCCCTCGCCTCCACGGTCTCGCACGACGCCCACAACATCATCGTCATCGGCAAGTCCGCGGAGGACATGGCTACGGCGGTCACGCGCATCGCGGAGCTCGGCGGCGGCATCGTCGTCGTCGACGGCGGCGTGGTGACGGCCGAGCTGCCGCTCCCGGTTGCGGGCTTGCTCGCGGACGCGCCGCTCGCGGAGGTGATCCGCCGCAGCCTCGCGTGCAACGACGCTGCGCGTGCGCTCGGGTGGTCCGGCGCAACGCCCTTCCTCACGCTCTCGTTCCTCGGCCTCTCCGTGATCCCGAGCCTGAAGATCACCGACCGCGGCCTCGTCGACGTCGACCGCTTCGAGATCGTGCCGTTGCGCGTGTGAGAACGCTCTACGCCAACGCGCACGTCGTCATGATGGACGACGAGCGCAACGAGCATCCCGGCGGCTGGCTGCTCGTCGACGGCGGCTTCGTGCAGAGCGCCGGCACCGGCACCCGCCCGGAAGCCGACGACTTGGTCGACCTCGGCGGCGCGGTCGTCACGCCGGGCCTGATCAACACGCACCACCACCTCTGGCAGAACCTCACGCGCGCCCGCGCGCAGGACGAGAACCTGTTCGGCTGGCTGCAGACGCTGTATCCCGTGTGGGCGCGCATCGACGAGGAGGCCGAGTATGCGGCGGCGCGCTGCGGCCTCGCCGAGCTCGCGCTCTCGGGCTGCACGACCGTCTTCGACCACCACTATCTCTTTCCGCCCGGGCGCGAGGGACTGCTCGAGGCGGAGATCCGCGCAGCGCGCGAGCTCGGCGTGCGCATCGTCGCGTCGCGCGGCTCGATGGATCTCGGTCAGTCCGACGGCGGGCTGCCGCCGGATTCGGTCGTCGAGGATCCCGACGACGTGCTCGCCGCGACAGAAGCTGCGGCGAAGCTCGCCGACGGCGCGCAGGTCGAGATCGCAGCCGCGCCCTGCTCGCCGTTCTCGGTGACGAAGGAGCTGATGCGCGAGTCGGCCGAGCTCGCGCGCAAGCTCGGCCTGCGCCTGCACACGCACCTGGCGGAGACCGTCGAGGAGGCGGAGTTCGCACAGGAGAAGTTCGGCTGCACGCCCGTCGAGTACGTGGAGGAGCTCGGCTGGCTCGCGGAGGACGTCTGGTGCGCGCACTGCGTGCACCTCTCGGCCGAGGACGTCGCGAAGTTCAGCCGGCAGGACGTCGGGGTCGCGCACTGCCCGAGCTCGAACATGCGCCTCGGTGCCGGCATGGCGCCCGTGCGCGAGCTGCTCGACGCCGGCGTGCGCGTCGGCCTCGGCGTCGACGGCTCGGCGTCGAACGAGCGCGGCGACCTCTTCCTCGAGATCAAGCAGGCGCTCCTCGTCGCGCGTGCGCGCGGCGGGCCGAAGGCGATGACCGCCCGGGACGCGCTGCGGCTCGGCACCCGTGGCAGCGCGGCCGTCCTCGGACGTGAGGACATCGGGCAGCTCGCGCCGGGCAAGCGCGCCGACTTCGCCGTCTGGAGCATCGACGGCCTCGAGCTGGGCGGAGCGGCCGATCCCGTCGCCGGACTCGTCTTCGCGGGGCCGCACCGCGTCGACCGCCTCTACGTCGGGGGCGAGGAGGTCGTCCGCGACGGCCACCTCGTCCGCGGCGACGAAGCTGAGATCGCCCGCGAGCAGCGGCGCCAGGCGGAAAGATTCGCGGCATGAGCGTGTCGCTCTCCACGCACGTCCTCGACGTCGAGCGCGGCCGCCCCGCGAGCGGCGTGCGCGTCGAGCTCTGGCAGGAGCAGCTCGTCACCGCCGGCGAAACCGACGCCGACGGCCGCATCGCCGAGCTTGCGGCCGGCCTGGAGCCCGGCACGTACCGCCTCCTCTTTCGGCCCGACTCGCCGTTCTTCAAGGGTGTCGGCATCGAGGTGGCGCTCGCCGACGGCCACTACCACGTCCCGCTGCTCGTCTCGTCCTACTCGTGCACGACGTACCGCGGAAGCTGACCGAGGAGGAGCTCGCGGAGCTCTTCGAGGGCCGCACGCGCCTCGTCGAGGAGCTTGCGAAGCGTGACGACCCGCTCGGCGAGGCGCGCGACGTCATCGCGCAGCTGAGCGAGGAGGACAAGCTCGAGGCACTGAACGCGCACCCGGCGATCGGCGCGAAGAACCTCTCGAAGCGCTCGGCGGCCGAGCAGGGCGGCGACGCCGACCCCGTCGTCCTGACGGAGCTCGCCTACCTGAACCAGGTCTACGAGGAGAAGTTCGGCTTCCGCTTCGTCGTCTTCGTGAACCGCCGCCCGAAGACCGAGATCCTCGACGTGCTGCGGCAACGACTCGAGCGGACGCGGGAGGAAGAGCTCGATACCGCCGTCGAGGAGCTCGTCGCGATTGCGGAGGACCGATGGCGACGCTCCTGACGCTCGATCCATACGCGACGGACTGGCTCAACCTGCTGACGCGCTGGCTGCACGTGATCGCAGGAATCGTGTGGATCGGGTCGTCGTTCTACTTCATCGCGCTCGACAACCACCTGCGGCCGCCTCGCGACGCCGAGGAGGGTGTCGGTGGCGAGGCGTGGGAGATCCACGGCGGCGGCTTCTACCGCGTGCACAAATACAGAGTCGCGCCGGAAGAGCTGCCCGAACCGCTGCACTGGTTCAAGTGGGAGGCGTACACGACCTGGCTGAGCGGCTTCGCGCTGCTCGTCGTCCTCTACTACCTGCACGCGGACACGTATCTGATCGACAAGAGCGTCGCCGACCTGTCGCCGCTCGAGGCGATCCTGATCAGCGTCGGCCTGCTCGCCGCCGCCTGGCTCGTCTACGACGCGCTCTGCCGCGTGCTGGAGTCGCGTCCGCTCGTCCTCGCGGCGACGCTCCTCGGCCTGATCACGCTCGCCGCTTGGGGCATCTCGCACCTCTTCAGCGGACGCGCGACGTACATCCAGATCGGGGCGATGATCGGGACGATGATGGTCGGCAACGTGTTCTTCGTGATCATCCCGGCGCACTGGGAGCTCGTGCGCGCGAAGCAGGAGGGGCGCCAGCCGGACCCCGTGTGGAACGAGCGCGCCAAGCTGCGCTCGGTGCACAACAACTACCTGACGCTGCCGGTCGTGTTCACGATGCTGTCGAACCACTTCCCGTTCACGTACGGGCACAGCTACTCGTGGCTCATCCTCGTCGTGCTGCTCGTGATCGGCGCCTGGGTGCGCCACTTCTTCAACCTGCGCCACACCGGCCGCACTGTCTGGGCGATTCCGATCAGCGCCGCAATCGCAATCGCCGTGCTCGCGATCCTCATCCGGCCACAGAACGAGTCGGCCGCGGGCACGTCCGCGGTGCCGTTCGCGACAGTGCAGCGCATCGTCGACCAGCGCTGCACCGCGTGTCACTCGCAGCACCCGACGAAGGTCGCCGAGGCGCCGCTCGGACTGATGCTCGACACGCCGCAGGAGATTCAGCGCTACGCGCCCGACATCAAGGGGGTGGCCGTCGACTCGACGGCAATGCCGCTCGGCAACCTCACGAAGATGACGAGCGAGGAGCGACAGCTGCTCGGCCGCTGGATCGACCAAGGTGCGAAGATCGGCCGCTGATGGGGGCGCACCGACTCGATCACACCGTCGTCGCCGTCTCCGACTGGGACATCGCGAATCGCTTCTACGGAGACGTCGTCGGAGCGGAGGTGGTGGAGCACGTGCCGGGGCGCTTCGCGTACCGGATCGGCGACACGCAACTCAACGTCCACGGGCCCGGCGTCGACGTGAAAGGGAACGTCGCGCGACTGCCGGTGCAGCCGGGCAACAGCGACCTGTGCTTCGTCTGGTCGGGACCCATCGCCCACGCCGTCGAGCACCTGAGACGTCACGACATCAAGGTAGAGACCGGACCGGTCCCGCGATTCGGCGCGCGCGGTGAGGGCATGAGCGTCTACTTCCGCGACCCCGACGGGAGCCTGCTCGAGTTCATCTCCTACGACGAGGCCCGGTGACGATGCTCGAGATCGCCGCCCGCGACTTCAGCTTCAAAGCACGCCTCGAAGAGGACGCCGCACCGCAGACGGTCGCGGCCTTCCGCCGCCTGCTGCCGCTCGACTCGAAGATCATCCAGGCCCGCTGGAGCGGCCAGTCGGCATGGATCCCGATGGGCGACCTCGACGTCGGCATCGGCCCGGAGAACGCGACGAGCTATCCGGCCGCCGGCGAGCTCCTTCTCTACCCGGGCGGCGTCAGCGAGACGGAGCTGCTGTTCCCCTACGGCCACACCTGCTTCGCCAGCAAGGCGGGACAGCTCGCGGGGAATCACTTTGCGACCATCGTCGAAGGCGGGGAACGGCTGCAGGAGCTCGGCGAGCTCGTCCTTTGGCACGGCGCTCAAGACATCTCCTTCCGGGAGCAGTGACGCTCTACCGTCCGGAGTCATTCGAGCCTCTCACCGACACGCGGTGGGACGAGCCGCGCGTCCGCGACGGGATCGCAGCCATCGTCGCGGAGACCGACGCGGCCTTCCGCGGACCGAAGCTGATGTGGCGCGCGCACGACTGGGACCGCTGGAGTGCGACCAGCCCGATGAAGAACCTCTACGTCGGCGGCGCCGGCGTGGTGTGGGGGCTCGACCAGCTCCGGCAGCGCGGCTACGCCGCCACGGCGCTCGACCTCGCCGATTTGGCCGTGCTCAACCTCGAGCTCTTCCGTGACAAGCCCGACTACATCAAGCTGCCCGCGTTCAAGCCGCCCGAGCCGCGCGACTCGGGACTGTTCGTCGGCGAGGCGGGGATTCTGCTCGTCGCGTGCAAGCTCGGCCACCCGGAGTACGTAGAAGAGCTCCGTCAGCGGCTCGTCGCGAACGTCGACAACGAGGCCGAGGAGGTCTTCTGGGGCGTTCCCGGATCGCTGATCGCCGCGGCCGCGATCGGCGACGCGAGCTCGTGGACCACCCTTGCCGAAGCGCTGCTGAATCGCCGCGACGAAAACGGCCTCTGGACGCAGCGCCTCTACGGGCAGGAGTACCAGAGCCTGACGCCCCCGCACGGCCTCGTCGGGATCGTGCAGGCCCTCGCCGACAAAGCCCCGAAGGACGACGCGCGACGGATCCTCGCGGAAAGCGCGCACCGCGAAGACGGCTGTGCGAACTGGCCGCCGCGCCCCCGGCCAAATCTGCCCGGCCCTGACGGCGAGATCCGACTGCAGTGGTGTACCGGCGCGCCCGGCATCGTGATCGGCGCGGCTGACTACCTGGACGAGGACCTGCTGCTCGCCGGCGCCGAGCTCGTCTGGCAGGCGGGGCCGCACGGCGAGGAGAAAGGGCCGAACATCTGCCACGGCACCGCCGGCAACGGCTACGCGCTGTTGAAGGCGTACGCACGCACGGGCGACGACCAGTGGCTCGAACGCGCCCGCCGCTTTGCGACGCACGCGTTGGAGCAGGTCGAGCGGATGCCGTCGCGGCACTCGCTCTTCACCGGCGGGATCGGCGTCGCGCTCTACGCAGCCGACTGCATCGACGCGCGCGCCGAGTATCCGATCATGGACTACGTGTGACTAGCGTTCTTCGCGCACGTACGGCCGACCGAGCGCCGCCGGCGCGCCGAAGCGTAAACGCGCCGCGCGCGACGAGACGAACACGAGCGCGATGATCGTCATCAGGTACGGAAGCGACTGCGACAGCTCCGGCGGCGGCGCCCAGGAGTAGTCGCGTGCCTGCAGCGCAAACGGCAGGTACGAGAACGCCCCGAACAGGTATGCACCGACCAGGCAAAGCGTCGGTCGCCAGAACGAGAAGACGACGAGCGCGATCGCGATCCAGCCCGCTCCCGCCGTGAGGCCTGCGATCCACTGCGGCGTGATCGAGAGGCTGAACGTCGCACCCGCCACGCCGGCGAACGCGCCGCCGACCAGCGTGTGCGCGTAGCGGTACGCACTCACGTTGAGCCCCATCGCGTCGGCGGCGGCCGGAGATTCGCCGACCGCACGGACGTTGAGCCCGAGACGCGTCCGCGAAAGGTAGAGCGCAACGAGCACGACGCACAGCCAGGACGCGTAGACGAGGACCGACTGCCCGAAGACGATCGGCCCGACGACCGGAATGTCCTGCCACGACTTGGGGAAGACCTCCTGGAACTGGTGCCGCGCGGGCGACTTCGCGAGGTTGAGGTCGTTCCCGAGATACGACGACAGCCCCGCGACACCGGCAAAGATCGTGAGCGCGAGACCGGACACGATCTGGTTGGCGCGCAGCGTGATCACGAGGAACGCGTGAATCGCCGCCATCGAAGCGCCGGCGAGCGCTGCGACGCCTACGGCTCCCAGCAGGGCCATGCTTGTCGTGGCGTGAAAGCGCTGTACGGCCCAGAAGCCCATGACGGCGCCGACGAGCATCATCCCTTCCACGCCCAGGTTGAGCACTCCCGAACGCTCCGCCAGCAACTCGCCGAGCGCCGCGTAGAGCAGGGGCGTCCCGTAGGCGATTCCTTGCGCGATGACCACGACGAGTAGCGCGTTGTTCACGCTGTCTCCGCTGCGGGGGCGTGCCGGCGCTCGACCCGCACGCGATAACGGATGAAGAGCTCGCCGCCCAGCACGCAGAACAGCAGCAACCCCTGCAGCACGCCGACGAGGCCGTTCGGGAAGTCGGCGCCCTGGAGTGTGTAGCCCGCGTTCTGCAGCCCACCGAGCAGGAACGCGACGAGCAGGACGGCGAACGGGTTGTAGCGCGCGAGGGCGGCGACGACGATGCCGGCGTAGCCGTAGTTCGCCTGGACCAAGCCACGCGGATCGAGCTGGTGGCGGAAGTCGCCGTCCTGGCTGGCCCCGCCGAGACCGGCGATGGCGCCGGACAGGCACATCACGGCGACGATCTTTCGGCGCGTGCGCATGCCGGCGTAACGCCCCGCGCGTGCGGAGTCCCCGATCACCTGGACTTCGAAGCCGAAGCGCGTGCGCCCGTAGAGGAACCACACGCCGACCGCGACGGCAACGGCGACGAGCGCGCCAAATGGGATCACGAGCCCGTGGATCGTCCAGCTCGGCCACGTCGCCGCGTCGGGCAACGTCTTGCCCTGCGGGAAGACGCTCGCCTCGAAGCCGGAGGAGTCGCGGAGGTACGAGTGGCTCCCGAAGATCAGGTAGTCGATGATCAGCGCGACGACGTAGTTGAGCATCAGCGAGGTGATGATCTCGCTCGTGGAGAAGAACGCCCGCAAGATCCCGGGTATCGCCGCGAGCAGCGCGCCACCCGCCGCGCCCGCCGCCATCATCGCCGCGATCACGACCGGCGACGGTCCGCCTGCGAGGAGCAGCCCGATCGTCGCGCCGGTGATCGCGCCGGCGTAGAGCTGGCCCTCACCGCCGATGTTGAAGAGGTTCATGCGGAATGCGACCGCCGCACAGAGCCCGGTGAACGCGAGCGGCGTCGCCGAGACGAGCGTCTCGGTGAGCGCACCGTTGTCGAGGAAGGCCGCGTCGAAGAGTCGCCGGAACGTGTGCAGCGGCGGATGGTGCGTCGCGATGAGAACGAGCGTCGCGAACACGAACGCGATCGCAACGGACACGATCGGCACGACGACGGTGAGCCACCGCGGCTGCTCCAGACGGCGCTCGATCCGGATCACTCGCCGCCTGCCATCAGCAGCCCGAGCTCCTCCACCGTCGCCGTCTCTGCGTCGCGCTCGCCGACGACCGCTCCCTCGTACATGACGGCGATACGGTCGGCGAGCGCGCGGATCTCGTCCAGGTCTTCGCTGATCAGCAGGACGCCGACGCCGCGCTCCGCCGCGTCCCGGAGGTACGCGTGGACGACTTCGATCCCGGCGACGTCAAGGCCCCTCGTCGGCGAAGCCGCCACGAGCACCACCGGCTCGCCGGAGAACTCGCGCGCGAGCACGACCTTCTGCAAGTTGCCGCCGGAAAGCTGACGCGCGGGAACGTCCGGCCCCGACGCGCGCACGTCGTAGCGCTGCATCAGCGACTCGGCGAGCTCCCGGATCTTGCGCAGGAGCAACAGCGGCCCGCGTGAGACCGGCGGCTTGCGATACGACTTGAGCACGACGTTGTCGGCGACGCTGAGGCTCGGCGCCAGCCCGGTGCCGAGGCGGTCCTCGGGGACGTAGGCGATGCCGGCGGCGATCGCCTCGCGTGCGTCGCCGCCCCGCAGCTTCTTCCCGGCCACGCGAACCGTCCCCTCCGTGGGCACGCGCATCCCCGCGATCGCCTCCGCGAGCTCGCGCTGGCCGTTGCCGGCGACGCCGGCGACGGCGACGATCTCGCCGCGCCGAACCACGAGCGACACGTCCCTGACGGCCGGCAGGCCGCGGTCGCCGTCCGCGGCGAGACCGTCGAGCTCGAGACACGTCTCGCCGACGTCGCGCTTCCCGTTGCGGCGGCCGACCTCGATCTCACGCCCGACCATCAGCGCCGCGAGCGAGCGCGGCGTGGCCTCCGCGGCCGGCACCGTCGCGACGGAGTGACCGCGGCGCAGGATCGTCACGCGGTCCGCGACGGCCTTCACTTCGTGGAGCTTGTGGGAGATGAAGATGACCGTGCGGCCGTCGTCGGCCATCGCGCGGATCGTCCCGAAGAGCTCCCTTGACTCCTGCGGCGTCAGCACGGCCGTCGGCTCGTCGAGGATCAGGACGCGCGCCTCCTTGTAGAGCGCCTTCAGGATCTCGACGCGCTGCTGCTCGCCGAGCGACAGCTGCCAGATGCGCGCGCGCGGGTCGACGGCGAGGCCGTAGCGGCCCGAGAGCTCGGCGACACGGCGCTCGATGGTGCGTGAGTGCAGCAGGAAGGTGCGGCCGACGTCCCGGTGGTCGCCGAGCACGACGTTCTCGGCGACGGTGAACGGCTCGACCAGGCGGAAGTGCTGGTGCACCATCGCGATGCCCGCGTCGAGCGCGTCGCGCGGCGAGTGGAACTCGACCGGCTCTCCCCACAACCGGATCTCGCCGTCGTCGGGCCGGTAGAGGCCTGTGAGGATGTTCGACAGCGTCGTCTTGCCGGCGCCGTTCTCGCCCAGCAGCGCGTGCACCTCCCCGGCCGCCGCGTCGAAGTCAACGTCTTCGTTGGCGACGACCGCAGGGAAGCGCTTGGTGATCCCCCGCAGCGCGACTGCAGGAGGTGGCGGGGAGGCTCGCGCCTCCCCGCCGGGACGATCAGCCCTTGGCGCTACCGATCACGCCCTTGACGAGCCAGTTCATCGCGTACAGGTCCTTGACCGTCAGCTTCTGCCCCTTCTTGACGCGGAGCTTGCCCTTCTGGTCGTACAGCGGACCGGTGAACTCGTAGAACTTGCCGCTGACGATCGCGGACTTCTTCGCGGCGATCGCGCGCTTCGTCTTCGCAGAGACCTTCGGGCCGTACGACGCCAGCCCGATCATCCCGTCCTTGATGCTGCCGTAGTAGAAGCTGCTCTTCCAGCTCCCGTTCATCGCGGCCTTGACGCGCCTGAGGTAGTACGGCCCCCAGTTGTAGACCGCCGCCGTCAGCCACTGCTTCGGCGCGAACGTGTGCGCATCGGAGTCGTACCCGACCCAAGGCACGCCTTTCGACTCGGCGAACTGGCCGGTCGCCGGGCTGTCGACGTTCTGGCCGAGCACGTCGGAGCCCGCGGCGACGAGGTTCTGCGCCGCGCGCTTCTCCTTCCCGAGGTCGAGCCACGAGTTCGTCCAGATCAGCCGCACTTTTGCGCCGGGATGTGTCGCCTGCGCGCCGAGCGCGAACGCGTTCGCGTGGCGGATGACCTCAGGGATCGCGTACGGGACGACGTAGCCGATGACGCCCTTCTTGCTCGCGGCGCCGGCCGCCATGCCCGACAGGTAGATCCCGTCCTCACCGGCCCCGAAGTACTCGGCGAGGTTCTTCGACTGGGCGGTTCCCGTCGCCTGCTCGAACTTCACGTCCGGATGCTTCTTCGCTTCGGAGACCATGCAGTTCTGGAAGCCGAACGACGTCGCGAAGATGATCTTGTTGCCGTCACGGACGAGGCTCTCGATCACCTGACACGTCTGCGGTCCTTCCGGCACGAGCTCCTTGAACGTCGTCTTCACCTTCGAGCCGAGCTGCTTCTGCACGTACAGGCGGCCCTGGTCGTGCGCCTGCGACCAACCGTGGTCGTCGTGCGGGCCGACGTAGATCCACGCCGCTTTGTATGCCGCCTGCTGCTTCGCGGAGCCGGTCGAGACGCCGAGCGCGAGGACAAGCGCGGCGGCGAGGACGAGCGGCAACGCGAGGGCGAACCTCCGTCTCTTCATGGTCTCCTCTCTCCTGTGATCCGTGCGGGGCCGACCGCGCGACTCTATTACCGCCGCCGGGTGGTGCCTAGGTCAATGTTGTTAAGGCTGCCGTGAGGATGTCGACGGCGAGCTGAACGTCCTCCGCGGAGGACTCCTCCTCGGGTGAATGGCTGACTCCGCCGTTCAGGCTGCGGACGAAGAGCATCGCCGTCGGGACACCCGCGGCGGCCAGGACGGCGGCGTCATGGCCGGCGCCAGAGGGCAGCTCGACCACCGGCAGGCCGCGCCGCTCGATCTCGTCCCGCAGCGCCGCGAGCGGGCGTTCGGCCATCGGAACCGGCTCCAGCCGGAAGTCGGGTGCGAGCTCAAGCGCGCCGACGAGGCTGTCGAGGCGCGCGCGGTCGGGTGCGCGGACGTCGACCGAGACGCGCACCCGGCCCGGGATGACGTTCGCGGCGCCCGGCTCGACGAAGACCTGTCCGACTGTGCCGACGGCTCCGTCGATGTTCGACGCGAGGTCGCGGACGCGCAGGATGTACTCGGCCGCCGCGACGAGAGCGTCGTGGCGCCCGGCCATCGGGACCGTCCCGGCGTGGCCCGGCTCGCCCGTGAAGACGCGCTCTCCGCGGACGATCCCGACGATCCCCCTCGGCAGGCCCACGGGCGCGCCTGCGCGCTCGAGGACCGGGCCCTGCTCGACGTGCACCTCGAGGAAGCAGGCCGGCAGCTCGCCGTGCTCGACGAGGGCCGTGCTGCCGACGCAGCCCGTCTCCTCCTCCCTGAACACCACGACGGCGCCCTTGCCGACGCGCTCGACCGCCTCGATCGCCGCGACGACCCCGAGTGCGCCGTCGAACTTGCCGCCCTCGGGCACCGAGTCGAGGTGGGAGCCGGTCCAGACGGCGGGCTCCCTGGTGCGGCCGATCAGGTTGCCCGAAGGATCGACCTCCACCGTCAGGCCGGCGTCGCGCATCCAGCCGGCGGCGAGGTCGTGGGCCTGGTCTTCGTCCGCAGTCCCGCCGACCCGGTTCGCACCGGGACCGCCGCCGATGGCATAGAGCTGCTCCAGCCGCTCGAGGACACGTTCGGACATGTCTTAGGGACAGTCCCTAAGACACGTCGCTAAAGGCCGAACGGGTTGAACGGCTTCGCGCCCGTACCGACGAGAATGCTCTTCGTCTCGAGGTAGAGGTCGAGCGTCTCGAGCCCGAGCTCGCGACCGAAGCCCGACTGCTTGTAGCCGCCGAACGGGATGCCCGGAAAGGCGGTGTACGGCGTGTTGATCCCGACCGTGCCCGCCTTGATGCGGCTCGCGATGCGATGGCCGCGCGCCGGATCGCTCGTCCAGACGGTTGCCATCAGCCCGTAGCGCACGTCGTTCGCGATGCGGATCGCGTCCTTTTCGTCCTCGAACGGGATCACGGTCACAACGGGGCCGAAGATCTCTTCCTGCGCCACGGTCATCGAGCTCTCGACCTTCGCGAGCACGGTCGGCCGGTAGAACGCGCCCTTGCCGTTCCCGCCGGCGTCGCCGCCGGTGACGACCTCGGCGCCTTCCTCCCGCCCGCGCTCGACGTACCCGTGCACCTTGTCGCGGTGCTCGCTCGAGATCAGAGAGCCGACCTGCGTCTCCGGGTCGAGCGGATCGCCGAGTCGCAGCTGCTCCGTCTTCGACGAGAACTGCGACACGAAGTCGTCGTAGATCGACTGCTCGACGAGCACGCGCGAACGCGCCTCGCAGCTCTGGCCGGCCGAGTAGTAGATCGACCACACGGAGCTCGGGATCGCATCGTCGAGGTTCGCGTCGGCGAAGACGAGGTTCGGGCTCTTGCCGCCGAGCTCGAGCGTGATGCGCTTGATCGGCGATGAGGCGAGCCGCATGATCTCGCCGCCCGTCTCGGTCGAGCCCGTGAACGCGATCTTGTCGACGCCCGGGTGCCGGACGAGGTACGCGCCGGTCGTCTTTCCCGGCCCGGGCACGACGTTCACGGCACCGGCCGGAAAGCCCACTTCGGCGGCGAGCTCGGCAAGTCGCAACGCGGTCAGCGGCGTAGCCGAGTCCGGCTTCAGCACGACCGCGCAGCCGGCGGCGAGGGCGGGAGCGAGCTTCCACGTCGTCATCATCAGCGGGTAGTTCCACGGCACGATCTGGCCCGCGACGCCGACCGGCTCCTTCAACGAGTAGAAGAGGAGGGAGCCGCCGAGCGTGTTCGACCGCCCCGCGATTGACGCGATCGCCGACCCGTAGAAGCGGAAGTTCTCGACGCCCTGGTTCAGCTCGGCCTTCACGGAGGCGATCGCCTTGCCCACGTTGCGAACCTCGAGCTCAGCGAGCTCCTTTCGGTTGGCGACGATCGCGTCGGCGAGCGCGTGCAGCAGGCGGGAGCGCTCGGTCGGAGACGTCTTGCCCCACGGCCCTGCCAGCGCCGCGCGCGCGGCCTCGACCGCGCTGTCGATGTCCGCCTCGCCTGCCATCGCAACACGCGCGAGCGCGTCGCCGGTCGCCGGCTCCGTCAGGTCGCGCAGCTCGCCGGACTGCGGCTCGACGAGCTCGCCGTTGATGAACAGCCCGTAATCACGCCCCGTCGCGACGGCCATCGGCGCGGAGGATACGGGTTTTCGTGCAGCTCATCGCGGGCAGACCAGAATCGTGGGAGATCACGCTCACGTCGAGGCTGCACGCATTCCCGACCGCGACCGCCTGCTTCAGGAGCTGCGCGGCGCGGGGCTCGACGCGCAGCCCGTAGACGAGGTCGGGATCGAGGTTCGAACGGACGACGACAGCCTCCTGGCGGAGGTCGAAGGGATGATCACGAGCCTCGGCGCGCCGTTCGTGCCGCTAAAGCACGAGGGCGTGATCTACATCCGTCCGCCGCTCAGCTAGCGCGCACGTACAACACCGCCGCGGCATCGCGACCGGCCTCGCGAAAGCCGTGCATCCGCCTCAGACGCCGCTGGGCGGCGCTGTCGACCGTCACCAGCACGACGTCGTGCCGGCGGACGAGCGCATCTCCTTCGGGACGGCCTCGCAACCAGTCCAGGTAGAGCCGCTGCTCGCGACGCGGAAATGCGTCGATCGGGTTCGCGATCCAGACGCGGCCGCCGTCGAGCGCCAGCTGCTCCGCATCCTCCGCGTCCGCGAGCACCGGCTCGCCGGCCGCGAGCCGCTCCGCCTTTGCACGCAGCACGGGACCGGCCACCGACTGCTCCGGCGCGCGGGAGAACGCGGCGACGAGCAAGACGATCGGGACGATCCACGCGGACGCGACGAGCAGGCGCCGCGACGCCGACACCTCCGGGACGCGCAGCCCTGCCGCGGCGGGCGCGGCCACGAACAGCACCAGCCACACCGAGTTCCGCGCCACATGGACGCTCGACACCGCGAGCACGGCGAGGCAGACGAGCTCCCAGCGCAGCGGCCGCGCGCGCAGTGCCGGCACGAGCAGCGCAACGGCCAC
This sequence comes from Actinomycetota bacterium, assembly GCA_046724095.1. GTDB lineage: Bacteria > Actinomycetota > Thermoleophilia > Gaiellales > Gaiellaceae > 3-1-20CM-4-69-9. Next base: position 15,343 of record JBKOVW010000064.1, read on the forward strand.
GGCCACGAACAGCACGTCGAGCGGGTTGTGCCACGAGAGCGGCGCCCAGAGCCCGAAGCCGCTCGCAGCGGGCTCGCTGTGCATGACGGTCCAGTAGTAGTCGCCGGTGCGAAGGAGCGCCGGCGTCACGAAGAGCGCGGCCCACGACGCAGTGAGCACGCCGAACGCGCGGCGCTGCAGCACCAGGTAGACGGTCGCGACGACGAGCCCCACGAGCACGGCGCCGTGCAGGTTCGACCACAGGGCGATGAGCGGCACCAACAGCCAGATGCGCGGTGACGGCGCGCGCGCGTCGCTCCGCAGCAGCAGCACGAGCAACGCGAAGAGCGGCAGCGAGAACATCTGCGCGCGCACGACGAAGAGCGACGACGCGGCCGCGAACGGAATCGCGACGAGCACGAGCGCACAGGCGGTGTCGGTCGCGCGCGCCGCGCGCATGTCGCGCAGGAGCAGCGTCAGCGTCGCCGCGACCGCGAACGCCTGGGCCGCGATCAGGCCGCGGTCGGCACCGAGCGACCAGAGCCCGTGGAAGACGAGCTCGCCGAGCACGGGCACATTCACCCAGTCGTGCGACGGCGCGGCCGTGTACGGGATCGACGACGGGATGTGGCCCGCTCGCGCGATCACTCCGCCGAGCGCAGCCAGCCAGCGTGCGTCGGCCCCGACGGCGGCGACCGAGGCGGAGAGCGCCGAGCCTGCGGCCACGGCGAGCCAGCTGAGGCGGCTTTCGACCCTCATCAGGGTCGTATCGGCGTGGCGCTACGCGCGCTTGAAGAGGGCGGCCTGGCCCTGCCCCACCCCGACGCAGAGTGTCGCCAGGCCGTAGGTGCCGCCGCGGCGCTTCAGCTCGTGGAGGAGTGAGACCACGAGGCGCGCACCGCTCATCCCGAGAGGGTGCCCGAGCGCGATCGCACCGCCGTTGACGTTGACCTTCTCCTCGTCCAGCCCCAGCTCGCGGATGACGACGAGGCTCTGCGACGCGAACGCCTCGTTCAGCTCGACGAGGTCGAGCTGGTCGACGCCGACGCCCGCGCGTTCGAGCAGCTTGCGGACGGCGGGGATCGGGCCGATGCCCATCACTCGCGGGTCGACGCCGGCGACGGCGCTGCCCACGAACGCGCCGAGCGGCTCGACTCCGAGCGCGCGCGACCTTTCCTCGCTCGAGATCACGAGCGCAGCGGCGCCGTCGTTGATGCCGCTGGCGTTTCCGGCCGTGACGCTCCCGTTCTCGCGGAACGCCGGCTTCAGCGCGGCGAGCTTGTCGGCGTCGGTGTCGGGTCGCGGATGCTCGTCGCGGTCGATGCCGTCCACGGCGAGGAGCTCGTCGTCGAAGCGCCCCGCCTCCGCCGCGGCTGCCCACCGGTGCTGCGAGCGCAGCGCGAACGC
>JBKOVW010000232.1:0-6269 GCA_046724095.1 Actinomycetota bacterium
ACCGATGCGTTCATGGAGGCCGTCGAGGCTGACGCCGACTGGAACCTGACCGCGCGCACCGACGGCACCGTCGTCGAGACGAAGAAGGCGCGCGAGCTGATGAAGCAGATCGCCGAGGCGGCCTGGCAGTGCGCGGATCCCGGCGTCCAGTACGACACGACGATCAACAACTGGCACACGCTGCCGAACACGTCCCGCATCAACGCTTCGAACCCGTGCTCCGAGTACATGTCGATCGACGACAGCGCCTGCAACCTCGCCTCGCTGAACCTGATGAAGTTCCGTCGCGAGGACGGCGAGCTCGACGTCGAGGCGCTGACGCACGCCGTCGACGTCATGTTCCTCGCGCAGGAGATCCTGGTCGGGAACTCGTCGTATCCGACGCCCGAGATCGAGCGGAACGCGAAGGCGTACCGGCAGCTGGGTCTCGGCTACGCGAACCTCGGCGCGCTGCTGATGGCGCGCGGGCTGCCGTACGACTCGGAGGAAGGCCGGGCCTACGCGGCGGCGATCACGGCGTTGATGACGGGTCGCGCGTACCGCAAGTCGGCGGAGATCGCCGGGCGGATGGGCTCGTTCGCGGGCTACAAGCCGAACGCGGCCGCGATGATCGGCGTGATGGCGCAGCACCGGGCTGCCGTCGCGAACATCGACGGCGCCGCGTCGGTGCCATCGGACCTCCTGACCGCGTGCCGGCAGGCGTGGGACGACGTCCTCAACCTGGGCGAGGTGAACGGGTACCGCAACGCGCAGGCGACGGTGCTCGCACCGACCGGGACGATCAGCTTCATGATGGATTGCGACACGACGGGCGTCGAGCCCGACTTCTCGCTCGTGAAGTCCAAGAAGCTCGTCGGCGGCGGCGAGATCACGATCGTGAACAAGTCGGTGCCGATGGCGCTCGACAAGCTCGGCTATGCGCCGGCGGAGACCGAGGAGATCGTCGCGTTCGTCGACGAGCGCAACACGGTTGTCGGCGCGCCGTACCTGAAGGCCGACCACTACCCGATGTTCGACTGTGCGGTCGGCGATCGCGCGATCCACTACATGGGCCACGTGAAGATGATGGGCGCGGTGCAGCCGTTCATCTCGGGCGCGATCTCGAAGACTGTGAACCTGCCCGAGACGGTGACGGTGGACGAGGTCGCTCAGCTCCTCTCCGAGTCGTGGAAGCTCGGCGTGAAGGCGATCGCGATCTACCGCGACAACTGCAAGGTCGCGCAGCCGCTGTCCGGCAAGAAGGACGACGGCGCGCAGGAGACGCTCGTCTCGGCGCTACCACCCGCCCCGCTCACGCAGCGCCGGCGCCTGCCGGACGACCGCACGGAGGTCGGCCGCAAGTTCCGCGTCGGCGAGTACGAGGGCTACATCCACGTCGGCCTGTTCGACGACGGGACGCCGGGCGACATCTTCGTGGACATCGCGAAGGAGGGCACGACGCTCGCCGGCCTGATGAACAGCTTCATGATCTCGGTGTCGCTGGGCCTGCAGTACGGCGTGCCGCTCGAGGTGTACGTCTCGAAGTTCGCGCACATGCGCTTCGAGCCGAGCGGGATGACGAACGATGCAGACATTCGCGTCGCGAAGTCGATCGTCGACTACGTCTTCCGCTGGATGGGGAAGCGCTTCCTGTCGGTCGAGCAGCAGGAGGAGATCGGGATCATGTCCGCCGAGGTGCGGGCACGGCTTGCGGACGGCTATCGCAACGGCGGCGATGCGCCGGCCGCGACGGTGACGCCGGTCGAGGCGGCTCCTCCGGGCCAGACCGCGCTCTTCAACGCCTTCGAGGATGCGCAGGAATGCGCGCGGTGCGGCGGGCGAATGGTGCGGACGGGCTCCTGCTACACCTGCAGGGACTGCGGCACCAACACCGGTTGTAGCTAACACCGGGACGCAAGGCGTGAAGGCGGTCGGGCTGTATGTTCGGGGCGGCGATCGACTGGAAGGAGCCGCGATGATCGATCACGTCACCGCAAAGGTCGAAGACGTCGAGCAGGGCAAGACGTTCTACGGCCGGGCGCTCGGGCCGCTCGGCTATTCGCTCCAGATGGAGCTTCCCGGCGCCGCAGGCTTCGGCACGGGCGAAGGCGTGCCCGATTTCTGGATCGGGTCACACGAGGAGCGCGGCGCGACGCACATCGCCTTCAGTGCCAAGGACCGCGCCGCCGTCGACGCGTTCTACGAGGCTGCGACCGCCGCCGGCGGCAAGGACAACGGCGCGCCGGGCCTCCGCCCGCATTACCACGACAACTACTACGCCGCCTTCGTGCACGACGCCGACGGCAACAACATCGAGGCGGTGTGCCACATGCCCGAGTCTTAGCGACTCGGCGTCGGCTTCAGCAACGTCTTGGTGGGAGGGGCCATCCCCTCCCACCAACAGTTCGAGCTTCACTTCACGACGTCGACGTCGTTCGCGCTCAGGAATGCGAGCCGGTGGTTGAACGAGATCACGTAGAACTGACTTGCTCCCTTGATGACGTGATGGTCTGAGACGTTCGTCGTGAACGTCGGTGCGTCGTAGTAGTCCGACTGCACGAGATCCTTGGCGACGTAGACCTGTCCGGCCGGGATCGTGTACGGCAGCGTGGCCGTCGACACCGACTCCGGATACGCACCGCCGTACACCGGGATCGACGACAGGCCCACCTTCGGCGTCACGAGTGTCCCCGAGCCCAGGATCGTCACGCCGTCGTCGTGGAACCAGGCCTTCTGGCCGCCGTACCAGATCGCCGTCCAGCCGCCCGCGCGATCTGCGACGGCGAAGGTCTGGCCCGTCACCGCTTTGTCGCCCCAGTCCCACGCGCGCGTGGTGCCGACACCGTTCGGCTCGACGCCGTTCGCGGTAAGTGACACATCCGCCACGAGCGGCGAGCTCTCGCTCGGCGCGGTGTGCAGGTAGACGAAGTTCGCCGACTCCTCGGGCTGCCCCTCCAGCGGCGGCCTGTTCGTCGCGAAGTTCGGATCGATCGTCACGATGCGCCCGGTCCGATCGCCGCCTGCAGGCGTGATCGGACTCCCGACCAACGCCATGAAGTGCGCCCAGTCGAAGTACGGGCCCGGATCCCAGTGCATGGCGCCCTGGTTGACGAGCCCGAACGTCCCCGGCACCTGGTCGTGCCCGATCAGATGCTCGCGGTCGAGCGGCACGCCGTAGCGATCCGCGATGTACTTCGTGAGCCGCGCGAGCGAGCGGTACTGCTGCTGTGTGTACCACTGATAGCACTGCAGCGCGAAGCCTTCGTTCTCGATCCCGACGGAGTGCGTGTTGATCCACCAGTTGCCGGCCTGCCAGGCGACGTTGTTCGGCGACACCATCTCCGTCACCTGACCGTCCGACGAGCGCGTCACGTAGTGCGCGCTGACGTACGCGAGCGGGTTCTGGAACAGCGCGACCGTGTCGTCGTACCCGACCTCCGTGTCGTGGACGATGACGAAGCGAATGTCGAGACCGTCCGAAGGACGGGTCGCGAGGTCGTAGTTGCCGTAGTCGAACGGACTGCTCGAGTTCTGCTGGTACGCGGCCGGAACCACGCGGCACGCGAGCCCGCCCGGACAGTCCGCGCCCGTGATGGCCGGGTTGTGCAGATGCGCGGAGCCGGACGGCGAGCTCGTGCTGTCCGGCCCCGTGTCCTTACCGGATGCTTTCTCCCCTGCTGATGCGACGCCTGACAGGAACAGCGAAACGGCGACGGCGGCGAGCGCCGCCAGCCACCAGCGGCGGCATGACGTCATGGGAAGACCCCCTCTTCAACTGACTGACGGTCATTTCACGCCTACCCACTCGAGTCCTCAGGCGAACCTCAGGGCCGGCCTCGCGGCCCGCTTCGCGGCCTTCGCCGCGAAGCCGGGAACCGCGAGCAGCACGAGCGCCAGCACCAGCAGGATGAAGTAGAAGCGGCGCCGCATGGCTACACCGCCGGCAGCGCGGGCGTGCCCGCCTGCGGCTCGTAGGTCGCGCCGTACCCGAGCAGCCGCCCCAGAGGAGCGCCAAAGCTCAGGCCCGCTCGCTGCAACCACGCCGGCGGCTGCGGCAGCCGCACCGTGTCGAAATGCGCACGGGCGATGACCGCGAGCCGCAGCGGATTCGGCATGCCCTTCTTGTTGGTCTTGCCGTCGGCGGCGAGCGCGAACATCGTCTCGAGCAGCGACTCGAACTGGAGCGCCGGCCGCACCTCGCAGACGAAGCGCACCGGCTCGTCGCCCGTGTTCCAGAACTTGTGCGCCGTGCCGGGCTCGACGACCGCGACGTCGCCGCGCTCGAGCAGCAGTTTCTTGCGGCCGACCTTCATGCCGAGCCGGCCGTCGATGACGGCGAACCGCTCCGTCTGCGACGGATGGACGTGCGCGGCCGCGACGAAGCCGTCCGGCTGCACCGTGCATTCGATGGCGACCGCCTCGCCGTTCGTCTCGGCGGACGTCTGGTGAAACGTGATGCGCTCCCCGGTGACCGGGTTGTGAATCGTGTCTCCCGAGCGGATCATCCTCGCCTCCCTTGCGTCGTTGGTTGACGCTTCGGAGACTCGCGCTGCGCGAACCGGATTTCGTCGGCCGCGCGGAGGATTCCGCGTCGTCTACGCGTCGATCTTGGCGTCGTCCTCACGGACGACACCGGCGAGGCCGCACTCATACGCGAGGACGACGGCCTGCACGCGGTCGCGCACGCCGAGCTTCGTGAGCATGTGCGCGACGTGCGTCTTCACCGTCGTCTCGCTCACGAACAGCTCCTGTGCGATCTCCGCGTTCGACAGCCCGCGCGCGACGAGCTTCAGCACCTCGAGCTCGCGCGCGGTGAGCTCTGCTACCTCCGGCGGCACGGTCTGCGTCGACGCAGGCGGCCGCCGCACGAACTCCTCGATCACGCGGCGCGTCACCGACGGCGCCAGCAGCGCGTCGCCCTGCGCGACGGCGCGAATCCCCGCGACCAGCTGCTCCGGCGGCACGTCCTTCAGCAGGAACCCGCTCGCGCCCGCACGCAGTGCGTCGTAGACGTATTCGTCCATGTCGAACGTCGTCAGCATCACGACCTTCGACTGAAGCCCGTCGGCTGCAAGCAGGCGGCGCGTCGCCTCGATGCCGTCCATCTGCGGCATGCGGACGTCCATCAGAATCACGTCCGGGCTCAAGCGCTGAGCCTCGGCAACGGCGTCGACGCCGTCGGCGGCCTCGCCGGCGACTTCGATGTCCTCCTCCGCGTCGAGGATCATGCGAAAGCCGGCGCGGACGAGGGCCTGGTCGTCGACGATCAGCACGCTGAGGCTCACGGCGTCACCGGGAGCCTCGCACGGAGCTGATACCCGCCGTTCGGGCGAGGTCCGGCATCGAGCTCGCCGCCGTACACGGACACACGCTCCCGCATCCCGACCAGCCCGTGACCGCCGCCGTCGCCGTTGCCGGCGCCTTTCCCGTCATCGCGCACCATCACCTCGATCTGGCCGTCGCCGTAGTTGACGACGACCTCGGCCCGCGTCGCGCGCGCATGCTTCATGGCGTTTGTCAGACCTTCCTGCACGAGCCGGTAGGCAGTCAGGTCGACGCCGGCGGGCAAGGCAACCGCCTCGCCCTCCACGCGCAGGTCGACCGGAAGACCCGCCTCGCGCGCCTGCTCGACCAGCCGATCGAGATGCTCGAGGCTCGGCTGCGGCGCCAACGCCGGCGCCTCCTCGGGGCGCCGGAGCACGCCCACCATCCGGCGCATCTCGGCCAGCGCCTCCCGGCCGGTGCGCTCGACCGTCAGCAGCGCCTCCCGCTCGCGCTCCTGATCGGGTCGCAGAAGACGCCGGACACCTGACGCCTGAACGGTCATGACGCTGACGCTGTGGCCGACGACGTCATGGAGCTCGCGGGCAATGCGTGCACGCTCCTCGGCGACTGCGTCTCGCGCACGCTGTTCGCGCTCGCGTTCGGCTCGCGCCGCGCGCTCGCGCGCCTCGTCGGCCTCCGCGAATTTGCGTCCGAGCGTGAAGCCGACAACCCAAACGACCGTGAAGATCAGGCTGATGAAAACGAACTGGCCGATCTGCCCGTGCGGATCGTTGCGGACGACGACCGCTTCGACGCCGACGGCCATTGCCACACCCGCCACGGCCTGGCGCGGGTCGGGAAGCTGAGCGAGCAGGAAGACGGCTGCGCAGCCCGCGAGAAAAGCGATGATGTCCCACGGGACGAGGCTGTTGTCCGCAAACGAAGCGATGACGACGCCGGCGCCAACCGCGACCGGCGCCCCGAAGGGAAAACGGCGCCGCAGGAACAACGGCCCGACGATGATC
>JBKOVW010000375.1:0-13112 GCA_046724095.1 Actinomycetota bacterium
CACCGCGCACGCGCGAAGGTGCGAGCGGCGCTCGAGGAGTATCTGCGATGAGGCTGGACCGAGAACTCGCTTGTCAGCAGGTCGTCGAGCTCGTGACGGCCTACCTCGAGGACGCGCTCGAGCCGGGCGACCGCGAGCGCTTCGAGGAGCACCTCGTCTTCTGCGACGGCTGTCAGAACTACGTGGAGCAGATGCGCACAACGGTCCGGCTGACAGGCCGTCTCGAGCAGGAGCTTCCACCTGAGCTGGAGCAGCAAATGCTCGAGGCATTCCGAAACTGGCGCGCCGGTTGATCGCGTACAAGTTCCTTACGGCCGGAGGAATCGGGCGTTTCACCGGCTTCCGATGGGAGGCCGGCAGGTGGATCGACGCAGAAGCGGTCGACCCTTGCCGTGCAGGCATTCACGCCTGTCGCGTGCGCGATCTTCCCATTTGGCTCGACGACGAGCTGTGGGCGATCGAGCTCGACGGTGAAGTTATCGAAGGCGAGCGGAAGATCGTGGCGACGCGCGGCCGGCTCACACAGCGCCTCGAGCAGTGGGCGCCCGACGTCGCCCGCGGCTTCGGGCGCTTCTGCGCGCAGCGCACACGGGAGCGTGTCGGATTCTTGCCGTTCCTGTCTGGGTTCGTTGCCGACGTCGATCGCTTCGTCTCACAGAACCGTATTCCGATCGCGGGTTTCGCCGCGGCGCGGGCAGCCGAGCTCCGCGACGGCGCAGGCGCGTATGAGGCAGAACGTCTGGTGCAGGCGTCGTGGCTGGCCGAGCGGCTCGGCCTGGAGCAGCAGCTGACGTAACGCTCCGCCGTCAGGCGTCACCCAGCACGTGCTCGAGCGCGACCATCGCCGTCACGGTCCAACAGACGATCTCCTGCGGCGGCTGCTCGGTGCGGTTCAGTCGATCGTTGACCGTGTCGTAGACGTCGACGATTCGCTTCGGGAAGAGAGCGTCGCCCGGGTCGCCTCCGGCGAAGAACTCGGGAAAGCGGCGCGTCGCGCGGCAGGACGCCGCGAGCCGGTCTCGCAGCTCCTGCGCCTCGTCGACGAAGCCGCGCTGTTCGAGACCGAGCGAGATCAAGTAGTTGTCGTGCGGCCAGACGCTCCCGTTGTGGTAGCTGCGGGGACGGAAGCGGACTTCTCGGCTCGAGAGCGTGCGGACGCCCGACTCCGCGAAGAACTCATCGGAGAAGAGCAGCTCGACGATTCGTCGCTGGCGATCCTCGCGTCCGTCGAGCAGTCGCGAGCGCAGGAGCCAGCCCATGTTCGACGCACGCGTGGCGAGCGGGCGCGGCACACCGGTCGTAGGGTCGCGATCGACGCCGATCGCATAGAAATCGCCGAGCCAGAAGTGCTTCTCGACCGAGCGGGCGAGTCGTTCGGCTGCGCGCAACTCACCGACCTCGACGAGCGCGTCGTGTGCGAGCGCCTGCGCCTCGACCGATGCGACAGGCGCCGCATGGTTCGCGACCCTCCCGTCGGCATGCGACATGCTGTCCCAGCTGTCCTTCCAGATCTGGTTCGCGATGCCGTGGCGGTTGATCCGCTGATAGCTGAGGAGGCCGAGGTCGTCGGTCGCGAGCCGGTGGAGCAACCACGCCACGGCGCCGTCGATCGCGTCGCCGATCTCCGGCTCGAAGCTTGGTCGCGCCTCGATCGCGCGCATCGCCGCGCTGATGAAGTGTGGCGTCGCGTCGACCGTTCCGTAGTACGGGAACCCCAGCATCGCATCGGGATCCGGATTCTGGATCATGTGCGCAATCCGTCCCGGCTCCTCCTCGTGCCACGCGTCGTATTTCTTTCCTTGGTGACGCGCGAGGTACAGCACGGTCGTTTCGCGCAGGAGCGGAAACAGGTCGTCGACGAAGAGCGCGGCGACGAGGGAGTCCCGGCCGTAGACGATTTCGAAGAGCCGCAGCGCCGCCTCGCCGGCGTTGCCGTCGGTCGCGCGCGCCGCAATCAGCGGCCCGTTCCGCCCGACCTCCTCCGGCCGCTCGACGCGGGCCAGCTTGCACAGCTCGTCAAGTGCCTCCGGCGTTGTCGGGGGGTCGACGATCTCGAGCTCCTGCACGCGCTCGAGACGTTCTCCCTGAAGCAGTTTGACGTCACTTCTCTGCACTCAAAGGGCATCATCGCCGTCGCCCCGGCGCGAAGGAGCCAGAGCAGGGCGGCCTCGTCGGTCGCCCTGCCCTGCACTTCCTGCTACGGCGCGGTCGTGAACGCCCAGATGTCCGAGTTCCCGAACGTCGGCGGGCACTGCTGCTGGACGGCCGGCGCCGTCGCTGCGGTCCCATTCTCGAGCGCCTGGCGATACGCGTCGATCGCCGGGCAATCGGCGGCGTTCCGCGTGTCGTTCCACACAGCGGCACCGTACGTCCGCGTCGCCGCGGCGTAGACATAATCGCCGAGGAACTCAGCGACGAGGTTGTTCTGTGACGAGCCTCTCGGGTCGCCGGGCATGCTTCGGTGGATCTCGCTGAACGCGCCCGTCGGCCCGGACGCGCCTGCGGTCGCGTGCAGCACGACCCCGACGAGCGACCGCGGCGTGGCGGTCGTCGGCTGGAACGGTGTCGTGAACGCGTTGTAGACGACGTACACGTTGGTGCCGTTCGGAGAGATGGCCGGCGCGGTGTAGTAGCCCCGGTCGGCCGCACCTTCGATCGGACGCGGTGCCGACCACGTCGTGCCGCCGTCGGTCGACTCCGTGAAGTAGACGTGCGGCTTCGCGAGCTCGCCGCTGACGTAGGTCATGACGATCCGATTGGACGCGTCGGCGCCTGTCGGCGCGCCGTTCGCGATGTCGACGCTAGGTGCCGGCGCGAGGTCGCTCCGGGCGCCGGCGACGCCGTCGATCACAGGGCGGCCCAGCACCGGGTCGAACGTCCCCGGCTGCGTCACAGGGCCGGCCACGGGCGTGGGATTCGACCAACTCTTGCCGCCGTCGGTCGACTTCGACATGAGCTCGAAGGCGTCGTGGCCCTGGGACGAGACGGTGCCGACACCGAAGACATATGCCGTCCCGTTGCTGGCCGTGCGAACCGTGCACCCGTCGGTCGGGTTCCGCTGGCCGTTGTTCGCGGCGGCCGTGATCTGGTGTTGCGTCCAGGTGTCGCCACCGTCATGCGAGACGCCGACGAACAGCGGCGCCGGGGCCGCGTTGGGGCTCTTCTCCTGGCCGCGGAACGACGCCCAGCAGACATAGACAGTTCCGAAGAACGGGCTCGACGAGACGTTGTCGGCCCAGACCTGTTCCTTGTCCGAGAAGATCGTCTGCGAGACCTGCTTCGAGACGATCACGGGCGGCATCCAGGCGTTCTTGTCGTTCGCGGCGGCGGCCTGGACATTGTCCGTCCGCGAGACCGCGATCGCCTCGAAGCCCTTGAAGCTCGCCTCGTCCCGCGTGGCGCCGAAGTTGGATGTCAGGTTCGCGTAGTACAGCCGCGAGCCGTTGGCCCAGGCGAAGTGGCCGCTAGCGTCGGGCTTCGGGCCGAACGCGACGGCAGGGTCGCCGTCGGAGCTGATGCCGTTCTCGTAGTACCACGGGAGCGTCCCGATTGGCCCGCCGGCGATCGGCGAGCAGCCGGGATCGGGCCCGGGCACCCCATGGCAGTTGCGGGCACTCCAGCCGGTGTAGGTCGGCTGCGTCCACGTGTTACCGGAGTTGAACGAGAAGTACACGCCGGAGACGCCCACGCCGGGAGTGAACGGGCATGTGTTGTCGGCGCCGGCGTTGCAGTCCTCCATGTCGATGTTGTCGTTGGAACCGGCGACGACAACGTTGGGATGGTTCGCATCGATCGCCATTGCGGGCTCGTTCTGCTTGTTCTGTGCGAACGGGCTCGGGTTGCTGCCGACGGTCACCATCGAGTCGCTCCCCGGCGCGGCCCCCGCGAGCGTGCTCACGGTCAACGCCGACGTGGCAACGAAAAGAAGCGCCAAGACCTTGTGCATTGTCCTCCCCCTTTTCCACGGCACGATCCTTAGCGCCGGTCAGTGTAGAGACGACGGCCAGCCACGTGCGTCAGTCGGCGAGTGCGGTTCAGCTAGGCGGGATCGGCCTTCTCTCTGTGCGCACCGTCCCATTCGGCTGCGAGGGCGGCTGCGTCGACCCGTTCGGCGGCCGCGAGCGCACGCGACGCGCGCCGCTCTGTCCTGCGGCCGAAGATGCCGCCGAGGAGCCACTTGCGCGTGAGTCGAACGATCCGCAGTCTGTCGTCGTCCAGCTTCGGCGTGCGTCGCGGGTGTAAATAGAGGTCGATCGCCAGTTTCTTGACCAGCGCCGGGTCGGCTGGTGCGCCCGTCCCCTGTTCGAGGCGGTGTGCGAGGAGCGACGACAGCGCCTGGATCTCCTTCACGCCGCTTCTGACCGCTATCCCAACCGAGAGCGTGGTCGAGACGACCAGCACCCACGGGACCTTCATCACGCGTGCGCCCCGGGCGAGCGTACGGACGACCGGCATGGAGAGCGCGACCACCCGCTGAATCTCGCCGGCGAGCGCTTCTGTCTGCTCGTCTCGCTTCAGGAGCTGTTTCGCTTCGGCCGCCGAGCCAACCTGCTCGTCGCCGAGCAGGACCTGATCGACCGCCTTGGTGACGAGATCGGAGACGGCGTGGACGAGTGCGCGGGCATCCGTTCCTGCTTTCTTCCCCGCTCGTACGGAGCTGCCGACGACCGCTGCTCGTGCCCGTGCTCCTGCCCGTCGTGCGTTCGTCGTGGCCACCGCGCGAACGCTAGCGGCCGGCCGTCGTTCCGCGCCGTACTCGACCCCGGTGACTATCGCGAACCTCGTCGGCTCGCAGGGGCAAGGCCAGGAGCTGCTTGCCGCCAGCGCGGTCGTCTCGCTCGCTTTACCCGTGGCGATCTTCTTTGCCCTGCAGCGGTTCTTCGTGCGCGGGGTCGTTGCGGGTGCGGTAAAGGGATAGGCGCTGTCCTTCTGGCGGCCCGAACCAGGTGGTCAGCGCGTCAGCGAGCCCCACCTGGCTTCGGTCGCCCACCCAGGCGACATGTCCGTCGGGCCGAACCAACACGGCCGGGGGAGCAGCGACCTCGCCGAGGACCGGGAGCTCCCACACGCCAGCGTGCGCGGCGTCGACCAACCGGACTCGATCCGCCCAAGGAGAAATGTCGAAGCCGCCGGGCGCAGCGAGGTTGAGCAGCACCGGCCGGGCGTCGTGCAGCAGGGTGAAGACGCGTGTGGGGCCGTCGGCCGTGTCCAACTCGAGGTCGGGCATGCGGCGCCCCAGCAGCGGATGTCCCTCGCCGAGGTCGTAGTGGATGTCGAGGCCCGACGCCATCCCAGCGAATCGCTTGCGCGGCTCGTCCATGCTCAGCAGCTCGGACATGGTCTCCCGCAAGGCGTCGATACGATCGTCGCCGCGAAGGAGCGCGGTCTGCGCCATCGTGTTGCGCAGCACGCGGGCGGCGACCGGGTGGCGCTCGGTGTGGTAGGTGTCCAGGAGGCTTTCCGGCGCCGTCCCACGGACGACCTGGGCGAGCTTCCAGCCCAGGTTCACCGCATCCTGCACGCCGACGTTGAGGCCCTGCCCGCCCACCGGGTAGTGCACGTGTGCTGCGTCGCCGGCCAACAGCACGCGTCTGTCGCGGTACGCCGCGGCCTGGCGCGTCATGTCGGTGAACCTGGAGATCCATGTCGGGCTGTGGATCCCGAAATCGGTCCCGTAGTAGGCGACGAGCGCCTCGCTGAGGTCGTGCAGGGTGGGTTCGCCGGTACGGCCAAGGCCCCGCTCGGTCACCATCACCCGCACCGCGGCGCCGTCCGCCAACTTGCTCAAGGAATGGATACCGCGGGCGTCTCGGCGTAAGCCCCATTCGGGCTCCTCGGCCAGCTCGGCCTCGGCGATCAGGTGGCTGGTTGTCGGATCCCAGCCCGAGAACTCGATTCCCGCGGCTTTACGGACCAGGCTGCGCCCTCCGTCGCACCCGACGAGATACCCCGCCCGCAGCGGCTCGCCGTCGGACAGCTCCACGTCGACGCCGCTGCCGTCCTGCGCGAAACCCGTCACCTCACATCCGCGATGGACCGGCACCCCCAGCTCGCCGACCCAGCCGGCGAGTATGCGCTCGATGCGGCTCTGCCAGAGCGCGAGCCCGTAGTTGTGCCGCGTCGGGAAATCGCTGATGTCCAGTCGGATCCAGGCGAACCCCCCGACCTGAGCGACCTGCCCCTGCGACAGAAAACGTTCGGCGATTCCACGCTGATCGAGCACTTCGATCGTGCGCGAGTGCAGACCGCCGGCTCGCGATCCGTCGAGCTTCTGAGTCGCGCGTCGTTCGACGATGACGACATCGACCCCCGCTAACGCCAGCTCGCCTGCCAGCATCAGCCCTGTCGGGCCGCCGCCGGCGATCACGACTGCATGCTCGCTCATCGCAGTGAGTATGGGCGCCGACCGGCGGCTTGCCGCAAGCCCCCCTCCGTGGAGTACATTGAAGGTGGAGGCGCGGAGACCTCATGCTCGTGTCGGTATTGGTGCCGGTGCGCGACGCAGAGGCGTACCTGGACGAAGCGTTGCAGTCGCTCGCGCAGCAGACGCACGAGGACGTGGAGGTCATCGTCGTCGATGACGGGTCGCGAGACGCCTCGAGCGATATCGCGCGTGACTGGGCGCTGCGCGATCGCCGATTTCGCGTGTTGAGTCAGGAGCCGGCTGGTTTCGTCGCTGCGTCGCAGCGGGGCTGCGCCGAGGCGCGTGGCCGCTATGTCGCCGCCATGGGCGCCGACGACGTCGCGCGGCCGCGCCGGCTCGAGGTACAGCTCGCGGTGCTCGAGGAGGAGGGTCTCGACGCATGTGGCGGCGCGGTCGCGTATTTCCCGGATCCGACGGACGGGCTGCGGCGCTACGAGCATTGGCTCAACTCGCTGACGACGGTCGAAGCTGCGCAGCGCGACGTGTTCGTCGAATGTCCGATCGGTCATCCGACGTTGTTCGCGCGCGCCGACGCCGTGACCTACCGTCACGTCGACTGGCCGGAGGATTACGACCTCGTGCTGCGGCTGTGGGCCGCAGGCGGCCGCTTCCGTAACGTCGAGGAGCCCGTCCTCGACTGGCGCGATCATCCTGCACGGCTCGCACGAACCGACGCGCGCTACTCGCTGACGGCCTTTGGGCGCTGCAAGGCCCACTACCTGCGCCGGTACGTGCTGCGCGGGCGGCCGGCGGTCGTATGGGGAGCCGGGCCCGTCGGGAAGCTGCACGCGCGCATGCTGATGGACGCCGGCGTCGAGGTCGGCGCCTTCGTCGAGGTCGACGAGCGCAAGATCGGAAAGAGCATCTACGGGATTCCCGTCGTCGCGCACGACGACGGCCCGCGGGGCGGCGTGGTCCTCGGCGCCGTCGCAGGCGAAGCAGCCCGTGCCCGCCTGCGCGAGCTCGCTCGCGAACAAGGACGCCGCGAGGGCGGCGACTTCGTCGCCGTCGCGTAGAGCGAATCAGACTCGCTGTGTGTCGCGCGCGTACGCGCGCCGTGCAAGCGCGGCTGCGGCAACGGTCCACAGGCCGACGACGAGCCAGCAGGTCGTCCCCCAAGCGTGGCCCCCGATGCCGACGCGGCTGGCCTGGACGAGCCAGAACGACGGAAGCCCTTCGGCAATGTCGTGCATCGCGCCGCTCGTGATCGGGAACCAGACGCCGCCGAGCAACGCCAGTAGGGCCGTCGTCCCGCCGATCGCAGGGCCGACGGTGTCGGGCGTGACCAGGTGTCCCAGCAAGATCCCGAGTGCTGCGAACGGCGCGAGCCCGATGAGGATCAGGCCGGTCATTCCCATCCAGTCGCCCGCGTCGAGCCGGACGCCCAGCGTCGCGCCGGCGATGTACAGCAGCGCGATTGTGGCGGCAGCCATGACATACGCGGTCAGCACCTTGACGCGGAAGTAGGAGCGGCTCGAAAGCGGCGTGAGGCGCAGTTGCCGGTTCCAACCCACGCCGCGCTCCGCCGCGATGCGCGCACCGGAGCCGAGCACGGCGTTCATCGTGCCGAAGGCGACGAGACCCACCATGAAGTAGACCGGTGCCGAGATTCCCGTGCCGCCGAGGCTGTGCTCGTGACGGTTCGGGCCGGCGATCGCGTAGTAGAGGACCAGCGGGAACGCGATGGACAGGATGTACAGGCGCCGGTTGCGGAACGTTCGCAGTAGTTCGTAGCGCGCGTATGCGAGCGTGCCGGTCACGCTGCTGCTGCTTCCTCCTCACTCTCGCCGGTCAGCTGGAGGAACGCCTCCTCGAGCCCGGCTCCGCGCACTTCGATGTCTCGCGCGTCGTCATAGAAGCCGAGCAGCGCGCGGAGGGTGGCGTCCGAGTCCGAGGAGACGAGGGTGACGGCCTCGCCGTGCCGGTCGGCGCTCGTTACCGCCGGAAGTCGCTCGAGCGCCGCGACCGGAACGTTCGGAAGCGTCGCGCGAATCGTGCGCGAGCCGACGAGCGCCTTGATCTCCGTCGTCGGCCCGTCGGCGACGATGCGTCCGCGCGACATGAGCACCGCGCGATCCGCGTATGCATCGGCCTCCTCGAGGTAATGGGTGGCGAACAGAACGGTCTTGCCGCCGTGGGCGAGCTCGCGCACCGTCCTCCAGAAAGCCCGTCGAGACTCGACGTCCATCCCCACCGTCGGTTCGTCCAGCACGAGGAGGTCGGGGTTGCTGACGAGTGCAACTGCGAAGCGGAGACGCTGCGTCTCACCGCCGCTCAGCCGCTCCGTCCGCCGCTTGGCCAGCTGGCGCAGCTGCGCGTGGGCGAGCGCTGCGTCGACGTCGAGCGGTGCGGGAAAGAGCGACGCCATCATCGCGACGAGCTCGCGAACCCCGAGGTCGCGCAGAACGCCGCCGCTCTGAAGCATCGCGCCGATCCGCCCGTCGTGGACTGCGCGCGCCGGTGCGCCGCCGAAGACCGTCACGGTGCCCGCGTCAGGCTCCTGGAGACCGAGCAGCATGTCGACGGTGGTCGACTTACCGGCGCCGTTCGGTCCGAGGAGCGCCACCGTTTCGCCGTCGTGGACGTCGATGTCGACGTCGCGAACCGCGTTTACGGGACCACTCGGCGCGCGATAGCTCTTCTTCAACCCACGGAGCTCGATCGAAGCCATCCGGTTCGTCACCGTAGCGGGGTGAACGATCGGGCCCTCGCTTCTTAGCGTCACGCTAACGTCGCGCCACGCTCGAGGCCGGGTCAGCGGCGTTTACGATTCGGCAGGTGACCTCCGCTGCCCCTGAAGCCGACAGCGTTCTCAACGAGCTCAGGGCCACGAGCCGGCTGCTCGTCCAGCAGGTCTTCAAGCCGATCGCGAACGAGTACAGGATCAGCATCCCCAGTCCGGGATCGACGGAGGAGGGGCGGCCTCTCCTCTATGTGAAGCAGAAGAAGATGAAGGTCAAGGAAGACATCCGCTTCCGCCTCTCGCCCGACGATGACGACTACGTCTTCATGATCAAGTCGAAGTCGGTGTTCGAGTTTCGCGGCCGGCACGAGGTTCTCGATGGGAATGGCGCCGTCATCGGGATGCTCGAGAAGAATTTCGGTAAGTCGCTGCTGCGCAGCCACTGGCACGTCCGCGACCCGGCGGGGCAGGAGCTGCTCGAGGCGCGCGAGGCGAGCTGGATCATCGCCCTCCTGCGCCGCTTCGGCCAGCTCGGGCCCGACTGGTTCGACCTGCTGACCTGGCTGCCGTTCAACTTCGTGCTCAGGCGCGGCGAAGGTGAAGTCGGCAGGTACAGGCGCGTGCTCGGAACGGTTCGTGACCGCTATCTGCTCGAGCTCGAGCCGGGCCTCGAGAATGTCGATCATCGGCTCGTCGTCGCTTTCACAGTGGCGCTCGACGCGCTCCAGGATCGCTAGTCCTGTCGGTGACGGGGCCGGACCTTCCGCTCCTGTAGCGCGCGGTCGGCGACGAAGACCACTCTGTTGGTGTGCGAGGGCGTTTTCGCCCTCGCACACCAAAGGGAAAGCTACGAGTGCTTCCAGCTAACGCTGAAGTTCGTGCCTCCGCTCAACGCAGAGGTTTGAGCCTTCACGATCGTCCCCGACACCATGTCGATCCTGTCGGGGTTGAAGTTGCCGATCGGCTGGCCGTTCACGGTCGTCCCGCTGAAGCCGACGGTGCCGAAGTTCGTCAGCGGCAGAACGCCGCCGGAGCTCGACGGGGCCTCTGCGATCGCCTCCGCCGAAGCGAGCTTCGCGCGCGGCAGGCGCTGCGTCGTTGTGAACGTCTGGCGAGTTGAGTTGTTCGTCAGCGTGAGGGTGAAGTGTCCGGCTCCGTCCGTCGTCACGGATCCGCTGAGCGAATCCCCAGGGCGGATCGCCAGCGACAGATTGACCGGGAACTTCGGATACATCTCGTACCACGCGTAGTACCTCGCGGCTCCACTGCTGCAGTCGGCAGACGTCCCCGTCTGCTCGACGGTACTGCTTCCGTCACCGTCCAAGCCGACCCAGAAGCTCGAATAGGTCGTCGCGGACGTGCAACTTGCGGTCGGTTGCGTCCAGTTGGCCGAGACGCTTGTGTAGCGGCCGTTCACGGCGCTATAGCCGGACCAGTTCGAGCTCGTGCTCTGACTGATCTTCTTGTTCGGATCGAACCGCACGTGGGCGGGAGCGCCCGCACGCGCGCCGGCTGCGGCTGGAACGACGACCAAGAGACACGCGGCTGCAATCAACAGCTTGCGCAAGGAAACCCCTTTCCTCGGAGAACGACGGCGTCAAGAGCTTACGACGTCAAGCCGTCGGCGGCTAGAGGCATGAGATTCACGAGGAGGCGGAACCTCAACCCCTTCGCGATCAGCGCGGCCCCGGAACCGAATTAGGCGGGAACAGACAAGGGGCCCCGAGCTCAGGGCCCCTTGCGTGTCTGTGTTTCCATTACCGAGCGAGTACGCCGTTGACGAAGAGCTGGATCGCACCCGCTGCGAGCCCGGCGGAGACGACGGAATCCGCGCCGCCGAGCGTGTTGATGTCGACGCGGTCGAGCGCCGCTTCCGGATGCAGAATCCGAACCGCCGCGGCGAGGCCGCTGACCTTGACTGCGCCGGCGTCACCGCTGACGGCGATCCTGTCCCTGCCTTCGGTGCCCGTGATCGTCACACGGTCGGCCTGGCCGTCGCCTGCAGAGCCACCGAGTGCGGACGCGAGATCGATGTTCAGCTCGCGAACTGCAGTTGCCCTCAGGTCACCGACGGTGATGGCATCCGCGCCGCCGAGAGCGTTGAAGTCGACTCGCTCGACGCCTGCCGTGTCCATCGTGACGTTGCCGGGATTGCGGAAGAACCTGAGCCTGGTCCCGTTCGCCGACACATTGACCTGCTCGGCTGCGTTCGCGCCGTTGAAGACCATCGTGTCGGTACCCTGCTGCCCCTCGACCCTGTCGCTGCCGTCGCCGGGATCCCAGATGAACGTGTCCTTGCCGCTTCCCATCAGCGCCGTGTCGGCGCCGACGTTGCCGTCGATCGAGTCATTCCCGGATCCGCCGAGCAGCATCTCCGCTCCCGAGCCTCCGGAGATCCTGTCGTTCCCGCTGCCGCCGGCCAAGGTGGTCGGAGTCGTGCTCTCGAACACACCGTTGCTCTCGTCGATACGGATCGCATCGCTGCCGGCCGCGCCGTCAACGACGATCCGTGCGACGTCCGCGCGCCGGAAGCTGAACTCGGGCGAACCGTCGTCGCGTGCGTCGACCTCGAGAACGCTCGAGTCGCCGGCCCTCAGGCGAAGCGCGATCTTGTCGCTTCCCTTCGTGCCCTTGACCACGAGCGTGCCGTAGTTGAGCGATGCCTTGACGCTGTGATACGGCGCCGCTGCTGCGCTCGACACGCCGATCGCGGCGGCGAACGCGGTCGCGACGGCGACCTTGAATCCCATGTGGTTCATGTGTCCTTTCCTTTCGCATTGATTTGGGTTGTCGTGAGCTAGAGACACCGACGCGCGGCATCTATTCCGCTCGTCAGGCCACGCGGAAGCTCCCGTGCATCACGGCGGCGTGCGGGTCGCAGAAGAAGCGATAGACGCCCTTCCGCAGCTTGAGCGTGAAGCTCTTCGTTCCCGTGAAGTCCACGCTCGTCAGCATCCGGTTGACGCCCGGCCCTGTCAGGTGGAAGTCGTGGATGGAAGAGCGGTCGCTGATCGCGAAGCGATAGGCGACGCCCGCCTTCAGCTTGGTGACCGTCTTGCCGCCGGCCGTGAGGCTGATGGTGAAGCCGGGGCCGACCGACCCCTGCACGGTCTTGGCGGCAGGTGCCGCCGGCGACGTGCCGGCCAGCGCGAGGCCGCAGGCAACGGCGGCGACGGCGGCTGAGAATGTGCGAAGCATGATGTCCTCCTGTGTCGAATGGCGTTCGACTGACGAGGACACCTTTGGGACGCTGTTATTCCGCCGATTCGTCCGGGAATAGATCCGGGGCGAACGGGGTCTACCTGGATGTGAGAGTCCTTTCTCAAGATTCGCGGTTACCGTTCTTGTGGCGATGTTGAGGCGGCGTCGACAGGAAGCTGGCGAGGAGCTCTCGGAGCTCGCGGCACTCGCCGACGGGTCGCTCCCGCCGGAACGTCGTGCCGCGCTCGAGGCACGCGTTGCGGCGTCGTCGGAGCTTTCCGACCGCCTCGCCGAGCAGGAGCGGGCGGTCATGCTGACACAAACGGCCTCCGAAGAGGTCGAGGCGCCGACGGCACTGCGAGCCCGTGTCGAGGCGCAACGACGCGTGCGCCGCGCGCCTGTGTCACGACGTCTCGTCGCGGTCGGCGCGGCTGCAGCCGTCGCAGTGGTCGTGGTGATCGGGTTGGCCGTCTTCCGTTCGAGCTCCTCGCAGACGCGGTTCCAGGCCGCGCTCGCAGCGACCGCTCTCGCGCCCGGCGCGAAGGGAGAGGCAAGCCTGACGAAGACGTCATCGGGCTGGCGGATCGAGCTCGATGCCACGGGGCTTCCGCGACGCGACGGCGGCCGGTTCTACGAAGCGTGGCTGCGGAATGACTCCGGCGTACTGGTGCCCGTAGGGACGTTCAACGAGGGGACGAACGTCACGCTGTGGGCAGGTGTCTCGCCGAAGCTCTTCAAGACCCTGACGGTCACGCGCGAGCGCGCCGACGGCGATCAGGCGTCGTCGGGCGAGAAGGTGCTCGT
>JBKOVW010000179.1:0-8788 GCA_046724095.1 Actinomycetota bacterium
GCCCGCCCTCCCCGCGCTTTCCCCTGGCAACAGTCGCCGCCGCGCTCGCGGCCACCGTCGTCGCGTTCGGCGCCTGGGCAGCGATCCGGCCAGCGAACGACTCCGGGTCAGACCTCCCGATCTACGAGGAAGACGCCTCGATCATTCTCCACGGCAACGTGCCGTATCGCGATTTGCCGATCGAGTATCCGCCGGGAGCGCTGCCGATGTTCCTCCTCCCGGCCGTCATGTTCGGCGATGCACGGGATGCGCACTGGTCGCCGCCGAACGACGCGGGCCGCCGCTACCACCTCGCGTTCGACTCGCTCGTCGTCCTGCTCACGGCCGCGATGGTGACGTGCACCGCATTATCGCTCGTAGCTCTACGGCGCCCCCCACACGTCCAGGCAATCTCCCTCGCGGTGGTTGCGTCGGCGCCGCTGCTCGTCGGGCACGTGTTCGTCGAGCGGTTCGATGTGTGGCCGGCCGCACTGACCGCGGCGGCTCTGGCGGCAGCTCTCCGAGGACGGTCTGTGCTCGGTGGCGTAGCGCTCGGGCTGGGCACGGCGGCGAAGGTCTACCCGGCGCTCCTCCTCCCGGTGCTCGTGATCGTGGCAGCCCGGCAGCGCGGAGTCCGCTCAGCGATCGCGTCTGCGGCAGCCGCGGTCGTCACAGCGGTGCTCGTATTCCTGCCCTTTGCGATCGTCGGGTGGCCAGAGACGTGGGCGACGCTGCGCCACCAGCTCGGCGGCGGGCTCCAGGTCGAGACGCTCGCGAGCTCTGTACTGGTGATGACCCACCACGTGGCGGAGTGGCTTGGGCTGAAAACAACCGGTCTGACGGTTGGCTCGGAGCAGCACGGCCTCGGCCGGAGTGTCCTCGAAGGCGTCGGGATCGACGCGACGAAGACGACCTTGAACGTGCTGCTCGTCATCGTTCTCTGTTGGCTGTGGCTCGCGCTGGCACGAAGCAAGAACGATCCGCGCGAGGACCTCGTGCGCTATTCGGCCGGGTCGATGGCAGCCGCCCTCGTCCTCGGCACCGTCCTCTCCGCGCAATACATCACCTGGCTGATCCCGCTCGTTCCGCTCGTCGGGGGGCGTCGGGGAAGCGCGGCGACGGTTTGCTTCGTCACGGCCGCCGCGCTTACGCATGCATGGTTCCCGGGTGACGCATACCGCAGCTACCTCGCCGACTTCGATGTGGGCGCGACTTCGCTGCTCCTGGCGCGCAACCTTGCATTACTCGCGACGGCAGTCGTTCTGGTCGTACCGGACCGCTGGGTATCAACGGATCGATCCAGCACCGTGCATCCTTCTGCAGCCCCCGGATAGGCGAGCGCCCAACCGCCCGCGCCAAACACCTGGCGCCAGGCGTTGGCACGACGAGAAAGATCGACTTTGAGTAGAGCCTGAACTGAGACGCGGTCGTGGCCGTCGCACTAGGTCGCCGGTACACCGGCAGCACTCCAGACGTCCGCCCCCCGTAACCTCACTGCTTAGCCTTCGTCATGACGTGGTGGTCGGTAACGGCGTTACGTGGGACATGTCATGACGAGCGTTACGGAACTGTCGTCATGACATGTCGGACAGCAAGACGTTCGGGAAGGACGCGTAGCGGCTTAGTCGACCCGGCTCGTTAGTGCGTCTGGTCTCGGGACTTCTACGCGGGGAAGCTGACCGTGCCCTGGCCGGTCACGAAGCCGAACTGCGCGTGCGGGTTCCCATAGTTCCGCATGCACTGGCCCTTCCTCTGGCCGCTCTTGTAGCGGGGGGCAACGCCGCCGAAGGTGATGGTGACGTTCGCCGTCCCTGAGATGCCCTTGTAGAGACCGGTGCCGTTGAAGAACCTCACCTCGCCGGTGCCGCTGAACGTCGCGGAGCAGGTCGCAGGGTTGGCGACCTGCGGGCTAGCGTTGTTCAGCGTCTTGTTCACGGCGGTCGCGTCGATCTCGAACGTGCCCTTCTTGAGCTTGGCCTTGACGAAGTTCCCGTTCGGGTTGACCTTGCCGTTCTTGTCGATGCTGGTCGCGGTTCCGTAGTCGCCGATCGCCCCGACGAAGACGATCTTCTGGCTGCTGCTGTTGCCGCCTGCCGCTGCGTACACGGCGACCGGGCCGCCAGCCGGAGCCGCTGCGGCAGCAGGTCCAACCAACGCGGCCGTCACTCCGAGCGCCGCCACCATGGCTGCGCCGGTGCTTGTCAGCTTGCGCACCTTCATTCCTACCTCCTGATAGACGTTTGACAGTGCGATCCCAGAACAGCGAACGACCCACCTTGCGGACTAGTCCGTTCGTGTCATTTGCTGCCGGGAGGTGACCCCTTCGGGGGACGCGGCGCGCGGGCTACTGCCGTGGAATGTCCCGAGCGTAAGAGGTGCGCCGGTGGAACGAGGAGACCCCGCCGTGGCGGCACGCCGAACGACCCCCAGGGCCCGGAGCGTAGCGGCTCCCCTATCGCGCCAGATGACCGAACCCTCGGCTCAATCAAGTGCCGTCTCGTCTTGACGGTCGCGCAGGACGCCGCGCAGTTCCGTCGAACCACCCAAACGCAGGACGTACGTCGGCAATTGCCTGCCGGCGGCGACGACGAAGGAGGCAGGAATGGCAACAACCGCCTACAGCGGCTCCACTGCAAGGCCGATGGCGGGCTGGATCGTCTTCGCGGCGACGATGATGATGGTGATCGGCTCCATCGATTTCTTCGAGGGCCTGATCGCGGTGATCCGGAAGCAGTACTACGTACTGACGCCGAGTCAGCTCATCGTCTTCAACATGACGACCTGGGGCTGGCTCACGCTCCTCTGGGGCATCGTGCTCTTCCTCGCCGGGCTCGCGCTCTGGAGCGGGGCAGGCTGGGCGCGCTGGTTCACGATCGTGGTCTGCTCGATCAACGTCATCGGCCAGTTGGCGTGGCTCGGATCCGCGGCGTACCCCCTATGGGCGCTCACGTCGATCGTGCTCGGCATCGTCGTGATCTACGCACTCATCGTGCGCTGGAGCGGCTACCCGGACACTGTCGGGCGCGAGTAAGACCTGCGCGGGCGGGAGGTATCGACCTTTCGCCCGCGCTACATTCCTGCACATGTCGGCGCTAGCCGGGCGTGCACTCGCTGTTGCGATCGCGGTGTGCGCGGTTACGACACCGGCGCTCGCGGGCTCCGCCGTCGAGGCAACGGTGAAGACCGGCGGTGGCACGGCGTGAAGTGGGAGTTCCGCGCGGGAGCCTGGCGGGACGGGTCGTACTGCGTCGCGATGCTGATTCGCGACCGTGAGAACGGCCGCGCTTGCGGCAACGTCCGCGAGCAGGGCGGGATCGGCTACATCGCGGCTGTGAGCCGGCCGTCTCCGGACTACGTGATCGGCCCGGTGGTGACCACTGCACGATCCATTCGGATCGAGTTCTTCGACCGCGCTCCGCTTCGCCTGTCGACGATCCCTGCGCCGCGGACACTCCAGGGCGGGATGCGGTTCTTCATGGCGATCGTGCCTTGCCCGTCGACGCCGAGGAGCTTCGTCGCGCGCGACGGCCGACGACGCGTCGTGGCGCGCTTCGTCGTGCGCCACCGTGCAGTGCCCGTGTCAGTCTGCTGACCGGGCGGGCGGCGGCCTCAGGCCTTCCCCCTCGAGCACGAGCGCGGTCAAGCCGCTGACTGAAACCGCCTCGTGCTCTTCGCCGGCGGACCAGAACGCGGCCTCGCCTGCGGCGATCGGCTCGGGCTCGCCGTCGGCGCCGCTGACGTATCCCTCGCCCTCGAGCACCGCCAGGATCTGAGGCACCGTCGCCGGGTGCCGGACGATGCGGCCGCGCGCCGACAGCCGGAAGATCGCCGCCTGCACGCTGCCCGGCGGAGTCAGCGGCGCGATCGTGACCTGCTCGAGCAGCTCGTTGTCGGGCGTGAATCCTGCGCCGGCATCGAAGCGGAAGCGTTCCATCGCGGCCGACGCTATGCGATTCTTGCGCCATGAAGCGGCTCGTCGTCCTCGTGGCGCTCGCGTTCGGCCTCGTCGTCAGTGGAGCGCAGGCCGCCCCGGCGAGCTTCCCGAGCCACGTCTACGCACCCTACTTCGAGACGTGGACGACCGACAGCCTCACGGCGACGGCGCAGCAGTCAGGCGCGAGGTACTTCACCCTCGCCTTCCTCGAGACGCTCTCGAAGACGTCGTGCACGCTCGCGTGGAACGGCAACCGGAACGATCCCGTCTCGAACGGGCGCTACCTCAGCGACGGCGACATTTCGTCGCTCCGTGCCCTCGGCGGTGACGTGATCCCGTCGTTCGGCGGCTGGAGCGCCGACCAGGCCGGCACCGAGATCGCCGATTCGTGCAAGAACGTCAACACGATCGCCGCCGCATACGAGAACGTGATCACCCGCTACGGCGTGACGCGACTCGACATGGACGTCGAGGGCAGGTCGCTGAATCGCACCGACGGCATCGATCGCCGCAACAAGGCGCTTGCTCTCGTGCAGCAATGGGCCGCTGTGCAGAAGCGTCCGTTCCAGGTCAGCTACACGCTGCCAACCTCGGCGAAGGGGCTCGAGCCGAGCGGCCTCGCGATCCTGCAGAACGCGGTCACGAACCGGACGCGCGTCGACGTCGTGAACATCATGGCGTTCGACTACTACGACCGCGTGACCACGGACATGGGGACGGCGGCGACCGACGCCGCCGACGGCACGGCCGCGCAGCTCCAGAAGCTTGGGCTGAACGCGAAGATCGGCATCACGCTCATGCCGGGTCTCGACGACTATCCGAAGAAGACCGAGAAGACGACGCTCGCGCATGCGCAGCAGGTCCTCGACTATGCGAACGCGAACGGGCTCGACACGCTGTCGATCTGGGCGATCCAGCGCGACAACGGCGGCTGTCCCGGCGTGACCGGCTCGAACAGCTGCTCGGGCATCGTGCAGAACACCTGGGACTTCACGCACATGCTGCAGCCCTTCACCGGGTAGCAGTTGGCGCAGCGGTTTCGCGTTCCAGCGGAGCTCGTTCCGGCGCTGCCCGAGCCTGCTCGCAAGGTCCTGCGCGGCGCGTACCGCGGGTACGGGCGCGCGACCGCGAGCCTGCGGCCGCTGCCCGACTTCCTGATCATCGGCGCGCAGAAGGCCGGGACGACCGCGCTCTACGCGTACCTGCGCTGGCATCCGCAGATCACCGGCCCGTCGTTCAAGGAGGTCAGCTTCTTCGACCGCCACTATGCGCGCGGCGAGCGCTGGTATCGCGCGCACCTGCCGGTGCGCCGCACGGGGCTCGTCGGCGAGGCGAGCCCGAGCTATCTGTTTCACCCGCTCGCGCCGGAGCGGGTGGCGCGGATGCTTCCGCGCGCACGACTGATCGCGCTGCTGCGCAATCCCGTCGACCGCGCGTTCTCGCACTACCAGCACGAGGTCGCGCT
Source organism: Actinomycetota bacterium (assembly GCA_046724095.1). Taxonomy (GTDB): domain Bacteria; phylum Actinomycetota; class Thermoleophilia; order Gaiellales; family Gaiellaceae; genus 3-1-20CM-4-69-9. The sequence goes on from JBKOVW010000179.1 coordinate 5,379, forward strand.
CGGGCGTGAGCAGCTGTCCTTCGAGGATGCCCTGGCGCGCGAAGACGAGCGCATGGAGGGCGAGGTCGAGCGCATGCTCCGCGAGCCCGCGTATTTCAGCCACGCCTGGTGGAACTACACGTACGCCGCGCGCGGCGGCTACGCGGAGCAGCTCGAGCGCTGGTTCGAGGCCTTCCCTCGCGAGCAGCTGCTCGTCCTGCTGACCGACGAGCTCGCCGCGGACACCGCCGCCGCTTACCGGCGGGTGCTGGGCTTCCTCGGCGCCGAAGCCCAGGAGCTCGAGGCGTACCCGCGGATCTTCGAGCGCGAGTACGGCGGCATGGATCCGAACACGCGCGCGCGCCTCGAGCAGCGGTTCGCCCAGCCGAACCGCCGGCTCGCCGAGTTGCTCGGCCGCGAGCTTCCCTGGTGAAAAGAGAAAGCCCCGGCAACTTGCGGCCTGCTGCCGGGGCTGCGCCATGGAAGTTGCTCCTGTTGTGATGCCGTTCGCCCGCCCTTCTTGCGCGGAACCTGCGATGCCCCTCGTTTTGAGGAGGCTCCTTGCGGCGCGCGGGGGTGCGGCGGTGATCGCGGCGATCGCGGCGCTTGCCGCCTTGGCCGGCCCAGGCGCTACCTCGGCAGCGCGCAAGTCGCAGCCGGCCGCGCCGCCGGCGCCTGTGGCGTCGTACGGCTTCGGCAGCGTCGCCAGCTGGGCAGAAGAGGCGAGCTGGGCCGAAGAGGCCAGCTGGGCAGAGTCCTGATCTAGCCTGACTCAAGCGGGGCGACCCATGGCCCGATAACTCGGGCTATGGGTCGTATGTTTGGCCTCATCTCGATCGTCGTCTCGCTCGCGCTCCTCGCAATCCTCTGGGCGCTGACGATGCAGCACAGCGGTCCGACGTCAGGAACGGCGAAGCGGGCCGAGCGCGACGCGAGCGCAGCTGTCAGCGCGCTCAACTTCACCGCGGCCGCGACGCAGCTCGAGGCCTACCACGCAGAGAACGCCACGTACGTCGGCGCGACCGTGCCGCCGTCGTTCGGGGTGACGCTCGTCCGCGCGGATGGGGGCTCGTACTGCCTCCAGACGGGGGTGGGGACGTCCGCGCAGCACTTCGCGGGCCCCGGTGGCGCGACGGCAGCGGGTCCCTGCTAGGAAAATCCCGCATGTGACATTTCAGGGCGGCGGCGGCGTATGAGGGCCGTGAACGCGGTGACGACCTCGTGGCCCGGCCTGCGCGTCGACCGGCCCACGTTCGCGGCTGTCGCCGAGGCGGAGCTCGACGCCGTGCATCGTTATCTGGTCTTTCTGACGGGCAACCGCGCCGTCGCGGAGGATCTCACCGGCGAGACGTTCGAGAAGGCGTTTCGCTCGTGGCGGCGGTTCGACCCCCGGCGTGGCACGCCGCGTGCGTGGCTGTGCCGCATCGCGCGCAGCGTTGCGCTTGACCACTTCCGTGCCGAGGAGCGGCGCCGTCGGCGCGAGGAGCGGTACGCGCGGAGCACGCGCGAGGTGGGGGACGCGGAGCTCGGCCCGGGCGCGCTCGAGGCGGCGCTGGCGCAGCTCTCGCCGGCGGAGCGCGAGGTCGTCGCGTTGCGCGTGGTGCTCGACCTCGACGGCCCGGCCGCCGCGCGTGTGCTCGGGATCAGCCCCACCGCATGCTCGACACGGCTGAGCAGAGCCCTGAAACGACTCGAGGAGATGATGCGTGATGCCCGCGACTGAGTACACCGAGCTTGTGCGCGAGCTCCGGGCGTTGCCGATTGCCGCACCGGAGAGCCTGCGCCAACGAGTGCGCGCGCTCGGCGAGCCCGCGCCACGGCGCGAGCTGCCGCGCATCCCGTGGCGGCGGTCCCTACTGGTGCTCGCACCGGCGTGTGTGCTCGCGGTTGTGAGCGCGGCAGTCGTGCACGGCGTGCTGAACTCCGGCGCTCCGAAACGCCAGACGGTGGCACAGTGGGGCGCCGCGGGCCTCGAAAAGGCGCCACCTGCGCACGGCGTCGCCGCCGGACCTCTGCTCGTGCCGCCGACGCCCGGCCGCCGCCAGGACTACGAGGCGTCGATGACGTTGCGGGTCAAGGACCTCGACGCGCTCACGGAACGGACGAACGACGCGATGCGCGTCGTGCGCTCGTACGGCGGCTACGTCGCGTCGGTACAACAGTCGACGAGTGCGGGTCAGCCGGGAGAAGCCGACCTGGTGCTCCGCGTTCCCGTCGGCCACGTCGAGGCGGCGATGGTGCAGCTCAGCGAGCTCGGGACGGTGCTGGCGCGCCAGGTGTCGGTCGTCGACCTCGAGCAGGCGCTGCGACAGCAGCGCGCACGCATCCTGCGCCTCAAGCTCTACATCGCGCGTGCGACCGAACAGCTGAAGGGCGACCTTCCCGCCGACGTGCGGCTGCGACTGGAATTGCAGCTGCAGCAGGCACGCGAGGACCTCGCGCGCGCGACGCGCGCGAACAAGGCGACGCTCGACGAGGCGGCGTTCTCGCACGTCTCGTTGACGCTGACGACGCAGCAGGCGGCAACGCCGGTCGCGAAGGGCGGGACCGGGCGGTTCGAGCGCGCCGCGCGCGACGCAGGGCGGTTCCTCGCGACGGCCGGGGCCGTGGCCCTGTTCCTGCTGATCGTCCTCAGCCCGCTGATCGTCCTGGTTGTCGCGTGTCTGGCCGGGCTCCGGGCCTACCGGAGAAGGGAAGAGCGCCGGCTGCTCGCCGCGTAAGGCGCCGACTTGGCGGCGCCGCAAAGAGGATGTGCGGGCTCCGCTCGTGCATCCGTCCAACGTCCTCCATTGGAGAGGAAGACAACCGAACCTGCGCGACGGCTCGCGTAGTATCCGCGCGTGCTGTTCGCCCTGTCGACGGGAAACAAGGTCGGCCTTGCCGTCACCGCGGGCGCGTTCATCCTGTTCGCGCTCGCGTCGTCGTTCCTCTTCCCGAGGTTCCGTCCGCAGTACCCGGGCGGCGGGCTGCCCGCGTTCATCGTCATCTGCTTCGTCTTCTTCTTCGGGATGCTCGCCGCGGTCGAGAACTTCGGCGCCGAGAGCGGCCACGCGGAGACTGCGAAGCCGGAGACGACCGCCGAGCAGCCGACCACAGTCCAACGGACGACCACGCAGCAGCAGGCACCGACGACAAGCGCCCAGACGACAACGGCGCCGAAGGCGACCACGCAGGCGCAGCCGGCCGCGCAGACGGTTCAGGTCACCGAGACCGAGTTCAGGATCGCGCTCGCCGGCTACAAGGCGAAGGCCGGGAAGTTCACGTTCGACGTCAAGAACGCGGGGAAGATCCCGCACGATCTGGCGATCAGGGGCGGCCCGAAGACCGAGCTGATCCAACCCGGTGCGACCGCGCAGCTCGTCGTCACCCTGAAGCCGGGCAAGTACCACCTGTACTGCAGCGTCCCGGGCCACGAGCAAGCCGGGATGAGG
>JBKOVW010000265.1:0-9348 GCA_046724095.1 Actinomycetota bacterium
CGAGGCCGAGGAGGCGGAGCTCGCCGTGCTCCAGGAGTTCATGCCCGAGCCGCTCTCCGAGGACGAGCTGGAGGAGATCGTCGACGACGCAATTGCGGAGAACGGCGCGACGTCAATGCGCGACTTCGGCCGCGTAATGGCTGACGTCATGCCGCAGGTTTCCGGAAGAGCCGACGGGTCGGAGGTAAGTCAGTTGGTCAAGGAGAAACTCGCGTGAGCGACGCCGTCGGCGTCGGTGTGATTCGCATGTCTCGACCCGGGCGGGGCCGCGGGCAAAGCCCGCGTCCCCTCGATGGTCGGCGCCGCAAGACGGCGCCTCTAAGCCAGCTGGTCAAGGAGAAACTCGCGTGAGCGACGCTGTCGGCGTCGGTGTGATCCGCATGTCTCGACCCGGGCGGGGCCGCGGGCAAAGCCCGCGTCCCCTCGATGGTCGGCGCCGCAAGACGGCGCCTCTAAGCCAGCTGGTGAAGGAGAAGCTCGCCTGACGGAGCAGGTGCTCGATGTCTCGAACGACGTCGCGGCGGAGCTCGCCTCGATCGGCGACGGCATCCTCGAGGCGCTGCGGGACCGTCTGAAGATCAACATCCTGCTGCGCGGCAACCGCCTGACGATCGCAGGCGACGACGTGCGCGTCGCGGAGGCGCGCGCCGTCGTCGACGAGATCGTCGAGCTCGTGGAGACCGGCCAGGAGATCGGGCCGGCGACGGTGGACGCCGTCGTGAAGGCGCTCGACCAGGCCGAGAACGTGCAGGAGGTCTTCAGCGACGTCGTCTGGCGCCACCGGGGCAAGCAGATCACTCCGAAGACGGTCACGCAGAAGCGCTACGTCGACGCGATTCGCAGCTGCACCGTCACGTTCGGGATCGGCCCGGCGGGCACGGGGAAGACGTACCTCGCCATGGCGCTCGCGGTCGCGGCGCTCCAGGAGCGGCAGGTCGCGCGCATCATCCTCACGCGGCCCGCGGTGGAGGCGGGCGAGCGGCTCGGATTCCTCCCCGGTGACATGCTGGCGAAGGTCGACCCGTACCTACGCCCGCTCTTTGACGCCCTCTACGACATGCTCGACGCAGAGCGGCTGAACACGTACATGGAGCGTGGCACGGTCGAGGTCGCGCCGCTGGCCTTCATGCGAGGCCGAGCGCAGCCGCTCGCGAGGCGCGTGTTGACGCCGAACGGTTTCCAGCCGATCGGGAGCCTGCGGATCGGCGACTTGGTGACCGGGTCGGACGGCCGGCCGACCCCGGTCATCGGGGTGTACCCGCAGGGCAACAAGCTGGTGTTTCGGGTGCGGACACAAGACGGTGCTTCGACGCTTTGCTGCGGCGAGCACCTTTGGCACGTTTTTACGCCCGAGGATCGACGTCGCGGAAAACCGGGGCGCGTCCTCGAGACGCAAGACATGATCGGCGGTCTTCGAAGAGGCCACATACATCGCTACGAGCTACCGCTGCTTTCAGCGCCGGTCGAGTTCGAGCCACAGGCCGTCCCACTCGACCCCTACGCACTCGGCCTTCTGCTCGGGGACGGGTGTCTGACCACGAAGACGACGCCGAGTTTCACGACGTCGGACCCCGAGCTAGCGCACGCGCTCGAGGGATCGCTTCGTGGAATCGAGCTGAAACGAAAGAGCCGATACGACTACGCGCTGCGGCACGTGCACGGCCACCGCGGCGGCGTGATCGTCGCCAATCCCGTTACGGCAGCGCTTCGCGAGCTGGGATTGGCGGGAACGCACTCGCACACGAAGTTCATCCCGCGCGTCTACCTGCAGAACTCACCGGACGCCCGGATTGCGCTCTTACAAGGCCTGTTGGACAGCGACGGCGGACCGGTCGCGCAAGATCGCAGAACCTGCCGCATCCAATACACGACGTGCTCGGAGGCGCTCCGCGACGACGTCCTGTACCTGGTTCGCTCGCTCGGCGGCGTCGCATACTGGCGCCGGCGTCAGGCCGAGGGGCGGCCTCCGGGTCGCGCGAGGGGCCGCCCCATCACGTACCGAAACGACTCGTTCGTCATGGACATCCGTCTGCCGCACGCGATCCAGCCGTTCCGCCTGCGGCGCAAGCTCGAGATCTACGGCCGTGACGGCGGCGGCCGGCCGATGCGCTTCATCGACTCGATCGAGCCCGCCGGCGAGAGGCAGACAGCCTGCATACAGGTCGCCGCTGCGGACTCGCTGTACGTGACCGACGACTTCCTCCTGACGCACAACACGCTCAACGACTCGTTCATCATCCTCGACGAAGCGCAGAACACGAGCCCGGAGCAGATGCAGATGTTCCTGACGCGCCTGGGGTTCGGCTCGAAGGTCGTGGTCACCGGCGACGTGACGCAGGTCGACCTCCCGCGCGAGCAGGCGTCGGGGCTCATCCACGTGCAGGACATCCTCGGCTCGATCGACGGCATCGCCTTCATCCGTTTCGGGCACGAGGACGTCGTGCGGCACAAGCTTGTCCAGCGGATCGTGGAGGCGTACAAGCTGCACGCGGAGGAGACGGGCACAGCACGGCGGAAGTAGGGGTGATGGTCGAGATCGAGGTCGCGAACCGTTCGAGCGCCGAGCTCGACACCCGTGCGGCTGCTGAGCTCATCCGCGCCGTGCTCCGCGACGAGGGGATCGACGAGGGAGAGCTCGGCTTCCAGCTCGTCGGGCCGCAGGAGATCCGCGCGCTGAAGCGCGACCACCTCGGCATCGACGAGGAGACGGACGCGCTCGCTTTCCCGCTGGACGGTCGCGACCCGGTGCCGGAGGGACTGCCACGGCAGCTCGGCGACGTCGTGCTCTGCCCGCAGGTCGTCGGCGAGGCGTGGCGCCAGCCGCTAGTCCACGCGGTGCTGCACCTCGTCGGGTACGACCACGGCGCGGAGATGGAGGCGCGGGAGCGCGCCCACGCATGAGCACCCGCCCGTCGATCATCGAGAGCTTCAACTATGCGATCGAGGGCGTCATCCACGTGCTGCGAACGCAGCGCAACATGCGGATCCACTTCGCGATCGCGGTCGTCGTGCTCGTCGTCGCCGTCGCCGTCGGCGTGTCTCGCCTCGAGCTGATCGCGCTGCTCCTCTCGATCACCTTCGTGCTCGTCGCCGAGATGATCAACACCGCCGTGGAGGGGACGATCGATGCAGCCACGACGTCGTTCGACCCGATGGCGAAGCTGGCGAAGGACATCGCTGCGGGGGCCGTCCTCATCGCCGCCGTGAACGCCGTCGCCGTCGGCTACCTCGTCTTCGCCGGCAAGGCCGCGGACAAGTCCGCGGACGTGCTCGACCGGCTCCGTGACGCGCCGGCCCAGGTGACGCTGATCGCGCTCGTGCTCACGGTGATCCTCGTGATCGCGACGAAGGCCTGGACCGGGAAGGGGACGCCGCTGCGCGGCGGCCTGCCTTCGGGCCATGCGGCCGTCGCCTTCGCCGCGTGGGTTGCGGCGACGTACATCGTCGGCGACCCCCACCGCTTCGTGGTCAGCGCTTTGACGTTCATCATGGCGTTGCTCGTGGCGCAGACACGTGTCGAATCCGGCATCCACTCCACGCTCGAGGTCGCGTCGGGCGGGGCGATCGGCGCGCTCGTGACCCTCACCGTCTTCCAGTTCGTGCAGTGAGGCGTCACTTGCGATGCCGACTCCAGGACGTGCGGGCTTGCTCGCACGTCCGTCGGCGCCGCCGGCCCGGAGCGCTGGGATCGAGGCTGCGGCCGTGAGCAAAGAGCTGTACGAACGAGCGGTGGCGATCTCGGAGCGTGCGTATGCGCCGTACTCGAACTATCTCGTCGGCGCGGTCGTGCAGACGAAGGACGGCAAGGTCTTCGAGGGCGTCAACGTCGAGAACGCCGCGTACCCCCTCGCCGTCTGCGCGGAGAAGTCGGCCCTCGTCAAGGCGGTGAGCGAGGGCTACCGGCCGGGCGACATCGCCGCGATCGGGATCACCGCGTCGCCGTGCGGCGGCTGCCGGCAATGGCTGTACGAGTTCCAGATCGGCGAGATCACGTTCCTGAGCTCGAGCGGCGAGCTGGTCACGTATTCGGCTGCAGAACTGCTGCCGGACACGTGGGATCTCCCCAGTTGAAGTCCGGCTTCGTCGCCGTCGCCGGCCGCCCGAACGTCGGCAAGTCGACGCTCGTCAACGCGCTGTGCGGCGGCAAGGTCGCGATCGTCTCCGACAAGCCGCAGACGACGCGGCGTCGCATCTTCGGCGTCGCGAACGGCGACGACCACCAGCTGATCCTCGCCGACCTACCGGGCTTCCAGCGGCCGCTCGACCCGCTGACCGAGCACATGCAGCGCACCGTCGACGCTGCGTTCGAGGACGTCGAAGCCGTGCTCTTCGTCCTATCGGCACGCGAACGCATTGGTGCCGGCGACCGCTTCGTGGCGCGGCGCGTGTTCGAGCTCGGCGTGCCGGTCGTGATCGCGCTGAACAAGGTCGACCGCCTCAAGGGCGGACACATCGCGACGCAGATGGAGACGGCGTCGAGGCTCGGCGACTTCCACGCGCTGCATCCCGTCAGCGCGAAGACGGGCGACGGCGTGCCTGCGCTGCGGGACGAGCTCGTCGCGCTGCTGCCCGACGGGCCGCTCTACTACCCGCGCGAGCAGCGCAGCGACCTGCCTGTCGAAGTGCAGATCGCGGAGCTCGTGCGCGAGCAGGCGCTGCGGCTGACGAAGGAAGAGGTGCCGCACGCGGTCGGCGTCGAGGTCGACGAGATCGGCGACAAGGTCGTGCGCGTCGACGTGCTCGTCGAGACCGAGTCGCAGAAGCAGATCGTGATCGGCAAGGGCGGGACGAAGATCCGCGACATCGGCAAGAGTGCGCGACCCGAGATCGAATCGCTGCTCGGGCGTCCGGTCTTCCTCGAGCTGCACGTCAAGGTGAGGCCGCGCTGGCGGCGAGACGAGGCGCTGCTCGAGCGGCTCGGGATCTAGTGATCCCCGCGACGACGACCTACCTCGATCGGCCCGACCTCGTCGAGCGCCTCGATTCGCTTGCGGATCCTTGGCCGGAGTTCATCCACCACGCGAACTGCAATCGCCTCTGGCACGTGATGCGCGAGCGCTTCGCACAGTTCCAGCTCATCCTCTACGACGAGGAGAACGATCGCCCGCTCGGACGCGGCCAGACGATCCCGGTCCGCTGGGACGGGTCGGTGGACGGCCTCCCCGGCGGCGTCGACGATGCAGTCGAGCACGGGCCGCGCTCGCCGACGCCGAGGCGAACACGCTGTGTGCGATCGTCGCCGTGCTCGACCGAGCGGCGCAGGGCCACGGTCTCAGCGGGCTCGTGATCGACGCGATGCGCTCCGCGGCCGCGGACGGCGGCCTCGACTGCCTCATCGCTCCGGTGCGCCCGACGCTCAAGGACCGCTACCCGCTCACGCCGATCGAGCGCTATGTGCGGTGGCGGCGTGAGGACGGCCACGCGTTCGACCCGTGGATCCGCGTCCACGAACGGCTAGGCGGCGAGATCCTCGGAATCGCAGAACGGTCGATGTCCGTGGAAGGCACGGTCCGCGAATGGGAGGGCTGGACCGCGATGTCGTTCCCCGAAAGCGGCGAGTACGTGCTACCGCAAGCGCTTGTCCCGGTCGAGATCGATCGCGAGGCCGACCGCGGGCGCTACGTCGAGCCGAACGTGTGGATGCGTCACTTGCCGCGCGGCGCGTAGTAGCGGGTCAGCCAGCGCGAGAGCCCGTCGAGGCCGGGGAACAGCACGCGCTCCGTCACGTTCGCCTGGTCGAGCTTGTCCCGGACCTCGGCCTTCAGCTCCTTCGGGATCACGAGCTTGCGCCAGAGCTCGGGGTGTCGTTCGAGCCAGTCGTCGAGCGACGCGTCTGCGCGCGACATCAAGGAAAACAGCGCGTACTGGTTGACGATGCGGTCGTCGAACGACGGCGGCTCGACGAAGACGACGAAGTCGTCGCCGAGCGAGCTCGTGGGCGTGGACGTAGTCGATCATCCACACGGCTCCGTCGGCGTCGCCTTCGCGGCGCGCCGTCGCAAAGTGCAGCGCGACGTACGGCGAGAACGTCCAGTCGAGCAGCCGCGTCGGCAGGCCGTGGTGCTGCGCGAGCGAGAGCCAGTTCCACGTCGAGTCCTCGGGAACGGCATCGCGCGCCGCGTACTTGCGGAAGTGGCGTAACAGGGGACGCTCGATCGTGGCCGGGTCGGCGCCGAGGCGAGCGAGGCTCGTCGAGAGGTCGTCGTCGGCGCGCGTCCGTCCGCGGAAGGCGAAGCTCGAACGGTGCAGACCGAGCTCCTCGTCCCACGAGTCGGCGAAGAGCTGTTCCTGGAGCTCGGTCCAATCCATGGGCGCTGCGTTCCGCACACGGGCGGGAGCTACACTCGAACCATGGCGCAGGCACCCGTTCTGCCGCGCGGTTTCGAGCTTCCGCTCGAGCCGCGACTGCCGCGAATCGGCTCCGTGGACGCCGTCGCGCTCGAGGAGCGCGCCGCATCGCTGGCGAAGCGCTCGATCAAGCGCGAGGCGAAGGTATTCGCGCTCGACCTCGCCGTTCGCATGATGGATCTGACGACGCTCGAGGGCCAGGACACACCCGGCAAGGTCGCCGCCCTCGCGTCGAAGGCGGTTCGGCCCGACCCGAGCGACGCGAGCGTCCCGTCCGTCGCGGCGATCTGCGTCTACCCGAACCTCGTGCCGGCTGCTGTGCAGCGCGTCGAGGGCTCCAGCGTCAAGGTCGCGTCCGTCGCGACGGCGTTCCCCTCCGGGCAGTCGCCGCTCGAGGCGAAGCTCGACGAGGTGCGCTGGGTCGTCGAGCACGGCGCCGACGAGGTCGACATGGTCATCGACCGCGGCGCGTTTCTCTCCGGGCGCTACGCGAAGGTCTACGACGAGATCGTCCAGGTGAAGGAAGCCTGCGGTGACGCGCACCTGAAGGTCATCCTGGAGGTCGCGGAGCTGGGCACGTACGACAACGTCCGCCGCGCGTCGCTGCTCGCGATGGCGGCCGGTGCCGACTTCATCAAGACCTCGACCGGGAAGCTCCCCGGCGCGGCGACGCTGCCGGTGACGCTCTGCATGCTCGAGGCGATCCGCGACGTCCACGAGGAGACGGGCCGGATGGTCGGGATGAAGCCCGCGGGCGGCATTCGCCAGGCGAAGCAGGCGGTGCAGTACCTCGTGCAGCTGCACGAGACGCTCGGTCCCGACTGGCTGACGCCGGACCTCTACCGCCTCGGGGCGTCCTCGCTCCTGAACGACGTGCTGATGCAGCTCCGGAAGGAGAAGACGGGCGCGTACCAGAGCCCGGACTACTTCACCGTTGACTGAGCTCGAGCGAAAGCAGGATCGCGCACCGGTCGCGTCGGACTGGACGTACGCGCCGGCGCCCGAGGCGCGAGACATCGTCACGCTGCAGGAGCGCTACGGCCACTTCGTCGGCGGCGAATGGCTGGAGGCGAACGAGACGTACACGACCATCTCGCCCGCGACGGAGGAGCCGCTCGCCGAGGTCGGCCAGGCGACTCCGGAGGAGGTCGCCGGTGCGGTCGACGCGGCGCGAAACGCGTTCGAGAACGGCTGGTCGGACATCGCACCGTCGGAGCGCGCGAAGTACCTGTTCCGGATCGCGCGCATCCTGCAGGAGCGTTCCCGCGAGTTCGCGGTGCTCGAGTCGCTGAACGGCGGCAAGCCGATCAAGGAATCGCGCGACGTCGACCTGCCTCTCTCGGCGGCCCATTTCTTCTACTACGCCGGCTGGGCGGACAAGCTCGAGTACGCGTTCCCGAACCAACGGCCGCGGCCGCTCGGCGTCGCCGGGCAGATCATCCCGTGGAACTTCCCGCTGCTGATGCTCGCGTGGAAGATCGCGCCCGCTCTGGCCGCCGGCAACACGGTCGTGCTGAAGCCGGCGGAGACGACACCGCTCTCCGCGTTGCTCTTCTGCGACGTGCTGCGGCAGGCGGAGCTTCCGCCGGGGGTCGTGAACATCGTCACGGGCGACGGCCGCGCGGGGGCGGAGATCGTCAAGTCGGACGGCGTCGACAAGGTCGCGTTCACCGGCTCGACCGAGGTCGGCAAGGCGATCCAGCGCGAGCTTGCGGGCTCCGGCAAGAAGCTGACGCTCGAGCTCGGCGGCAAGGCGGCGAACATCATCTTCGACGACGCGGCGCTCGACCAGGCGGTCGAGGGCATCGTCAACGGCATCTACTTCAACCAGGGCCACGTCTGCTGCGCGGGCTCGCGCCTGCTCGTGCAGGAGTCGATCTACGAGCCGGTCGTCGACAAGCTCAAGCGCCGGCTGACGACGCTGCGCGTCGGCGATCCGCTCGACAAGAACACAGACGTCGGGGCGATCAACTCGAAGCAGCAGCTGGAGAAGATCGAGGAGCTCGTCGCCGCCGGCGCGGAGGAGGGCGCCGAGATCTACCAGCCGCCCTGCCGCCTGCCGGAGAAGGGCTACTGGTTCGCGCCGACCGTCTTCACCAACGTGGCGCAGAGCTACCGCATCGCTCAGGAGGAGATCTTCGGGCCTGTCCTTTCAATCTTGACTTTCCGCACGCCGGAGGAAGCGGTCGAAAAGGCGAACAACACGCCGTACGGGCTCAGCGCCGGTGTGTGGACGGAGAAGGGCTCGCGCATCCTGTGGATGGCCGAGCGCCTGCGCGCCGGCGTCGTGTGGGCGAACACCTACAACCGCTTCGATCCGAGCTCTCCGTTCGGCGGCTACAAGGAGTCGGGCTTCGGTCGCGAGGGTGGGCGCCACGGGCTCGAGCCGTACCTGCGGCTGACATGAGCCGCCTTCCCGTCAAGAAGACGTACAAGCTGTTCATCGGCGGGGCCTTCCCGCGCTCGGAGTCCGGCCGCACGTACGAGGCCGAGGGCCAGAACGTCGCGCGCGCCTCGCGCAAGGACGTGCGGGACGCGGTGCGTGCGGCACGCGGCGCTCTGCCGAAGTGGGCGGGGATGACCGCCTACAACCGCGGCCAGGTGCTCTACCGCGTCGCCGAGATGATCGAGGCGCGCACGGCCGAGTTCGCCGAGCTGTGCAGCGGGCGTCCCGAGGTGGAGCGCAGCGTCGATCGCATCGTGTGGTACGCCGGCTGGGCCGACAAGCTCGCGCAGGTGCTCGGCTCCTCCAACCCGGTCGCCGGTCCGTACTTCAACTTCACCGTCCCCGAGCCCACGGGTGTCGTCGCGGTGATCGCCCCCGACGAGCCGCCACTGCTCGGTCTGGTCTCGCGCGTGCTGCCCGCGCTGACCGGCGGCAACGTCGTCGTCGCGGTTGCGTCGGAGGTGCGTCCGCTCGCGGCGATCGAGCTCGCGGAGGCGCTCGCGACCTCGGACGTCCCCGGCGGTGCCGTCAATCTCCTCACCGGGCGACGGAGC
>JBKOVW010000080.1:0-4483 GCA_046724095.1 Actinomycetota bacterium
GGTCAGTCCGGCCGCGCCCTCGCCGTCCTCCGGCGCCAGCGCCTCAGCGGCCGCAAGGGCGCCCTGCGCGAGCTCGGTGAGGTGGCGGAGGCGCTCACGCTCGTCGCGCAGGCTCTGTTCGGCTTCGGGCTCCATGCCCTCCGTGTCCTCGACGAGCGCCCGCAGCTCGGCCAGGCGCGCGTGCTCGGCGTCCGCTCCGGCTTGCAGCTCGTCGTGACGCCGGCGCGCGGCGCCGAGCTCGCGCCACGCGAGCCGGGCCTCGGCGCGGCGTCGCACCTGCGCGTCACCGATGAACGAGTCGAGCACACCGAGCTGGTACGAGCCGCGGGCGAGGCGCCGCTGCTCGAACTGGCCCGACATCGCGAGGAGCCGTTCGCCGACGGCTGCGAGATCCTCCCGTGCGGCGGCTCGGCCCCAGGCGTACGCGCGCGTTCGCCCGTCCGCGAAGACGCGCCGCGCGAGCACGAGCCCCTCCTCGCCCTCGGGGCGGAGCTCCGCAAGCGACGCCAAATCGTCGTCGTCGAACAGCGCGGCCGGGACGTCGAGCTCTGCCTCGACGTAGGCCTCGTCGCCGTCGGGCCCGATGTAGCCCGCGTCGCCCTTCGCCCCAAGCAGCAGGCCGATCGCCTGCGCGAGGATCGTCTTGCCCGCGCCGGTCTCGCCCGTGATCGCGTTCAGGCCGGGCGCGAAGGCGAGCTCCGCCTCGTGGATGAGGACGAGATTCTCGATGCGGAGCCGGCGCAGCATCTGCCGCCGCGCATGGTAAGCAGCGCGGCGGCGTCCCACCATCGTCAGAAACGGCGGCCTACTTAGATGTACACGCGTCTGACAGTGGGAACCCCACCTCCCTCCCCATACGTTCGAGCGTAGCCCTGGAGCTGTAACGCGCGGGTGACGGAGGGGTGTCTTTGCTGCTACGGGCCGAACGTCTCGCGGTAGCGGCGGAAGAACGTCGCCTCCGGCAGCATCGCAAGCAGGGTGCGCTGCTCGCCGAGGCGGATCGTGATCGGCGAGCTCGTCTCGGTCTCGGCGAGCATGTGGCCGTCGACGAGAACCGACGCCGACACGTCCGGAGTGCGGTTTCGGATCTCGAGGTCGAGCCCGCGCGGTACGACGAGCGGCCGCACGTGGAGCGAGTGCGGGGCGATGAACGTCACCGCCATCGCGTCTAGACCTCGAACGAGCACGGGCCCGCCGTTCGACAGGTTGTACGCCGTCGAGCCCGATGGAGTCGAGCAGATCATCCCGTCGCACGGCTGGACGCCGAGATCCTCGCCCCCGACCGCCCAGGCGAGCTCGACCATGCGCCCGCGAATCGAGCTGAGAACGACCACGTCGTTGACCGCGGTCGCGCGCGCGCCGTCCGCCTCGACGTCGAGGGTCGTCAGCGGCGCGACGCGGTAGTCGCCTGAGAAAACGCGCGCAAGGCCCGACTCGAGCTCGTCCGGCCGGATCGACGCGAGAAACCCGACGCGCCCGAAGTTGACGCCGATAACGGCAACGTCGGTGCCCAGGAAGCGTTGAAGGGCACGGAGCATCGTCCCGTCGCCGCCGAGCACGACGGCGATGTCGGCCCTGGTGAGGTCGGACTCCGGTTCGCCGACGCCGTGCTTCTCGACCTCCTCGTCGGGCAGCAGCAGTTCGACCCCGGCCTCGCGCGCGACCTTCTCCAGCCGCTCGAGAGCCGGCCCGATCGTCGCCGGCTTCCCGTGCGTGACCACCGCAGCACAGCGGACGGCGCTACCCGACCGCCGCGGCGATCCTGGCGTCGATGTCGTCGAGGAGGCGCGGGTGCTCACGGTGCACGAGATGGAGGAACACTTCCCGGTTGCCCTTCGGGCCCGGCAGACCAGAGTCTACGACCCCGACCGTTTCGGCCCCCCACCCCAGCGCGGCGCCGGCGATCTCTCGCACGACCCGGCGCCGGACCTCGACGTCCCGTACGACGCCGCCCTTGCGGACCTCCCCACGCCCCGCCTCGAACTGCGGCTTGACGAGAACCACCGCCTCCCACCCGGGACGGGCGAGCGCGAGCGCCGGCGGCAGCGCGAGCCTGAGGCTGATGAACGAGACGTCGGCGACGACCAGCTCCGGGGCGAACGGAAGCTCGCTCAGCTCGCGTGCGTTCGTGCGCTCGAGCACGTGCACCCGGTCGTCCCGCCGGAGCCGCTCGTGCAGCTGCCCGTAGCCGACGTCGAGCGCGATCACCCTCGCCGCGCCGCGCTGCAGCAATACGTCGGTGAAGCCGCCGGTGGACGCGCCGACGTCGAGGCAGTCGCGGCCGCTCGGGTCGACGGCAAGCGCGTCGAGGGCGTGGGCGAGCTTCTCGCCGCCCCGCGAGACGTAGGGCGGCGGGCGCTCGACCTCGAGCTCGGCGGAATCGTCGACCTGCGTGCCGGGCTTGTCGTAACCGGGAACCCGTCCGGCGAGGACGAGCGCCTGCGCCTGCGCGCGGCTCTCGGCCAGGCCACGTTCGACGAGCAGGACGTCGAGCCGCTTCTTCACGCAGCTTCGAGGCGCGCGACAAGCTCCTCGCCGATGCGGTCGAACTCGTCCCGGTGCCGGTCGAGCTCCGGGTCGAGCGGGATGCGTCCCAGAAGCGGGACGCCGTCCGCCCAGATCGCACGGCTCGGGGCCGCCGGCGGGAAGACCTCGATGCGCTCGCCGCAGTGCGGGCAGAGCAGCGCCGCCATGTTCTCGACGCCGCCGAGCACGCGAACGTCTGCGCTGCGGAGGAAGTCGACGAACTTGCGGGCGTCGAGGTGCGCGACGTCCTGCGGACCGACCACGACGACCGCCCCGGCCAGAGCGACCACGCCGAGCAGCTGCTGTTGCAGGTCGGCCGTCCCCGGTGGCAGGTCGATCAGGAGCACGTCGAGCGAGCGCCAGTCGACGTGCTCCACGAGCTGACGCAGCGCCGGTCCGATCAGCGGCGCAGCGAACGTCAACGCCTGACGCTCGGCGAGGAGGAACCCGACCGACATCACCTGGAGACCTTCCCGCTCGATGGGCTCGAGGCGGACGTCGCCGCCGCGCCAGAAGTCCCAGCGCTTCGCCTCCTGCTCCCGCTTCAGGTTCAGCATCAGCGGGATGTCGGGCCCGTAGAGGTCGGCGTCCAGAAGCCCGACGTTCCAGTCGCGGCGCTGGAGCGCGAACGCGAGGTTCAGCGTGACGGTCGACTTGCCGACGCCGCCCTTGCCGCTGCCCACGGCAACGACGTAACGCGCGGCGGGTGTGCTCACGAGGTGCGAGTCGCGAGGCCGTCGACGATGTCCTCGAGCACAGCGGTGTCGGCGGGGATCTCCACGAGCCGCGCACGTGCGCGCGCCGCGGCCTGGTCCGCGAGCGCACGCGCGCCGTCGGCCCCGTGTGTGAGCACGTAGCCGTCGCCGTCGAGGATGTCGTCGACGATCTGGAACAGCAGGCCGAGCTCGTCGCCGAACGCGCGCCAGGGAGCCTGCGCGCGCTCGGGGATCTCGGCGACCCACAGCGCGAGCCCGACCGACGCGGCGAAGAGGCACCCCGTCTTGAGCTTGTGCAGCGTCGCCTCGTCCGAGGCCGTGGCCGTGATGTCGAGGTACTGCCCGCCGATCATGCCGAGCGTCGACTGCGCGAGCTCGCGCCCGACGTGCGGGAACGGGTACGACAGCGCGAGCCGGAAGGCCTCGGCGAGCAGTGCGTCACCGGCGAGCACGGCGACCGCCTCGCCGAACTCCGACCACGTCGAGGCACGACCGCGCCGCTCCGCATCGTTGTCGAGCGCCGGTAGGTCGTCGTGGACGAGCGAGAAGGCGTGCACGAGCTCCAACGCCGCGCCGGCCGGCAGCGCACGTTCGGCGTCGGCGCCGGCCGCCTCGGCGGTCGCCAGGCAGATGACGCCGCGCACCCGCTTGCCGCCGACGAGCGCGTAGCGGACCGACTCCGCCTGTCCATGCAGCTCCGGCGTCAGCGCGAGGTCGGCGAGATACTCCTCGACCAGCGCGCGGAGCTCGTCAGGGCTCCGCATCGGCCTCCGCCTCGCGCTTCGCGCGCTGCAGCTCTTCCTCGATCGCCTTGCTGAGCTCCGCGAGCTCGGTCAGGACGTCCAGCGCACGCTCGGCGTCGTCGGCCTGTGCGAGCTGGTCGAGCTCGGCCCGCGCCTTCTCGAGCCGCGCGAGCAGCTCCTCGGCGCGCGCGAGCGAGTCTTCGGACGTCATGTCACCCGCTCCCTCACGATCCGCCCAAGAATGCCGTTTACGAGCCTGGCGGCGTCGTCCGTGGCGTAGCGCTTCGCGAGCGTGACCGCCTCGTCGATCGCGACCTCGTCCGGCACCTCGTCGCCGTCGAGCTCGTACAGCGCGATCCGAAGGATGTTGCGCTCGATCGCGCCGAGCCGGTCGGCCGTCCACCCCTCGGACGCCGCCGATATACGTGCGTCGAGCTCTGCCGCCTTGGCCGCGACGGCCTCGGCGGTCTCGCGCGCGAACGCGTCGACCTCGCCCTC
>JBKOVW010000148.1:0-1798 GCA_046724095.1 Actinomycetota bacterium
ACGTAAGCCCAGCGCGGAGCGCGGCTTACGTACCGGCGAACTGATGCGACGCGGGCACGCGAAGCCTGCTCGCGCCGCACGGAAGAGAACAACCGCCAACCGGCAAGGAGCGCGCGGGCCGAGCCCGCGCGCGTTCCCCGCGAAGCGGCGCACCTACTAAGGTCGGAGTCTGACCCGCAGGGTCAGACTCGCGTACCTAAGGTCGGAGTCTGACCCGCAGGGTCAGACTCCGACCTTCTCCTTCTCGGGCTGCGGGACGATGCGCAGCCAGGGCCGCGGCGACTCCCACTCGCCGAAGAGGTCCTTCGCCTCGTCGTCGGAAACCGACCCGGCGATGATCACGTCCTCGCCCTGCTGCCAGTTCACCGGGGTTGCAACCTTGTGGTTCGCGGTCAGTTGCAGCGAATCGATGACGCGCAGCACCTCGTCGAAGTTGCGGCCGGTCGTCATCGGATAGACGAGGACCAGCTTGATCTTCTTGTCCGGCCCGATCACGAACACGTTCCGCACCGTCTGGTTCTCGGCGGGCGTGCGGCCGCTCGCGTCGCCCGAGGCCTCGGCGGCAAGCATCCCGTACAGCTTGGCAACCGTGAGAAAGGGGTCGGCGATGAGCGGGTAGTTGGGCGCCACGCCCTGTGTCTCCTCGATGTCCCGCGCCCACGCCGCATGATCGCTCTCCGAATCAACGGACAGGCCGATGATCTTGACGTTGCGCCGGTCGAACTCGGGCTTGATCTTCGCCATGTAGCCGAGCTCGGTCGTGCAGACGGGCGTGAAGTCCTTCGGATGCGAGAACAGGACCGCCCAGGAATCGCCGATCCAGTCGTGGAAGTGGATCCTTCCTTCGGTCGTGTCGGCCTCGAAGTCCGGAGCCGTTTCGCCAATTTGCAATGCCATAGCCGCCCTCCCAGTCGACTTTCCAAAATGAAGTATTTACCTTAGCTTCGATCCTATGGGCAAGGCGGAGACATTTCAGGCGCTACACGCCGGCGAGCCGTTCGTCATCCCGAACCCGTGGGACGCCGGCTCGGCCAGGGTGCTGGAGAAGCTCGGCTTCAAGGCGCTCGCAACGACGAGCTCCGGCTTCGCCTTCACGCTCGGACGCCGCGACGGCGACGTCACGCTCGACGAGGTGATCGCGCACACGGCGGCGCTGACTGCGGCCACAAACCTGCCGGTCTCCGTCGACATGGAGAACGGGTACGGCGCCGCGCCGGAAGACGCGGCGCGGGCAGTGGCCGCCGCGGCCGCTGCGGGCGCAGCCGGAGGCTCGATCGAGGACTTCGACCCGAACGGGACGATCTACGACGTCGGCCACGCAACCGAGCGCGTCGCTGCCGCCGCAGAAGCAGCGGGCGAATTCGTGCTCACCGCGCGCGCGGAGAATCACATCCGCGGCAACCCCGAGCTGGACGACACGATCGCTCGGCTGCAGGCCTACGAGCGCGCCGGTGCTGACGTGCTCTACGCACCCGGCCTCGCCACGCCCGAGGAGATCCGGGCCGTCTGCGACGCGGTCTCGAAGCCGGTCAACGTGCTCGCGCGCCCGAACCTGACGTTCGACGAGATCGTCGGCGCCGGTGCACAACGCGTGAGCGTCGGCGGCGCGCTGACCTGGGTCGCAGTCGCGGGTCTCGTCTCTGCGGCAGAACGGATCCGCGACGGCGGCGACTTCTCGGTGCTCGCCGAAGGCGTCACGATCGACGAGTGGCTGTGACGCACGCCGCCGCTTCCGATCGCTACGACCGCATGCAGTACCGGCGCTGCGGGCGCAGCGGACTGCTGCTGCCGGCGATGT
>JBKOVW010000166.1:0-3702 GCA_046724095.1 Actinomycetota bacterium
CGCCTCCGCCGCCGTCGCGTCGGAATGCCCGCCCGAGACCGTCACGCCG
The DNA here is from genome assembly GCA_046724095.1 of Actinomycetota bacterium. Lineage (GTDB taxonomy): Bacteria > Actinomycetota > Thermoleophilia > Gaiellales > Gaiellaceae > 3-1-20CM-4-69-9. The sequence goes on from JBKOVW010000166.1 coordinate 50, forward strand.
CGTTCGCGCAGCAACTGCACCAGCTCGAGAGCGCCAGGCAGCTCCGGCGCCAGCGTCACGTGGCTCACCGGCCCGGCCGCCAGCAGGCGCTCCAGGAGCGCCGCGTCCGGATCGCGCCGCGCTTCGGCCGGATGCGTCCCCAGGCGCTCCGCCGAGATGAACGGCCCCTCCAGGTGCGCGCCCAGCACACGTGGGGCGACGCCGTTCACGGGCACCTCCGCCAGCGCGGCGGCGAGCTCGTCCTCCGGCGACGTGATGAACGTCGGCTGATAGGCGGTCACGCCGCACTCGAGCAGAGCGTGCCCCGCTCGGCGGTACCCCTCGGCATCGGCGGCGAAGAAGTCGACGCCCGCAAACCCGTTCACCTGCAGGTCGACGAAACCCGGCGACGCGATGCCGCCTCCGTTCGCCGACTCCAACCCGACCGCGGCGATCTGCCCGTCCGCGATCTCGACGTCGCCGGGCACCAAAGTGCCGTCGACCAGCGCTGCCCCGACGCCGAGCCGCATCGCTACCCCGCCACTCCGGCGACCGCCGGAACATCCGTCGTCGGCAGCGCGACGCCTGTCTCGAGATCGAAGAAATGCAGCAACCTGGGATCGATCGCCACCTCGACCGCTTCGCCCGGCGTGAGGAGGAGGTGCCGGTCGAAGCGGCCGAGCAGCGTCACCGACCGCTCGAGCTCCTCGACGCCGAGGGACGGTCCCGGGGGCTGGGCCGCGGCGTCGACGAGATCTGCCCGCCCGAGCGGCGTTGCGGCGATCTCGATGTGGACGAGCTGTTCTGCGCCGAGTGCTTCGACGAGGAGGATGCGGCCACGCACGCGCGTGCCGTCCCACCCGGATGCCTCGCGCACTTCTTCGGGTCGGATGCCGACGACGATGCGGCGACCGTTGTAGTCACGCAGCGCACGGCCTTGGAGATCGAGCCGTGTCTCGCCGAAGACGAGCTGCGCACCGTCTCCCTCGACGGTCGCCTCGAACAGGTTCATGGGCGGCGAGCCGACGAAGCTCGCCACGAAAAGGTTGGCCGGCGCGTCGTACAGACGCTGCGGCGTGTCGACCTGCTGCAGGATGCCGTCGCGCATGACCGCGACGCGGTCGCCCATCGTCATCGCCTCGACCTGGTCGTGCGTGACGTACAGCGTCGTCACCTCCAACGTCTTCTGGATGCGCGCGATCTCCGCGCGCATCTGCACGCGCAGCTTCGCGTCGAGGTTCGAAAGCGGCTCGTCCATCAGGAACGCCTTCGGCTCTCGGACGATCGCGCGGCCCATCGCGACGCGCTGCCGCTGCCCACCCGACAGCTGCGCCGGACGGCGGTTGAGCATGTCGGCGAGCCCGAGCTTCTGCGCGATGTGCTGCACGCGCTCGCGCTGCTCGTCCTTCGGCACCTTGCGCATGCGCAGGCCGAAGGCGAGGTTCTCGTACACCGTTTTGTGCGGGTAGAGCGCGTAGTTCTGGAACACCATCGCGATGTCGCGGTCGCGCGGCGCGAGCTCGTTGACGACTCGGTCGCCGATCCGGATCTCGCCGTCGGTGATCTCCTCCAGGCCCGCGACCATGCGGAGCGCAGTCGTCTTGCCGCAACCCGACGGCCCCACGAGCACGACGAACTCGCCCTCGCCCACCTTCAGGTTGAGGTCGCGCACCGCCGGCGTGTCGCCGCCGTACAGCTTCGTCACGTGGCTGAACTCGATCTCGGCCATCAGCCCTTGACACCCCCGGCGGTCAGACCGAACGCGATCTTCCGCTGCACGAGCAGGAAGAAGATGATCACCGGCAGCGAGCAGAGCGTCGCCCCCGCCATCAGCGGTCCCCAGTCGGTGCCACGAAGCGTCGTGAAGGAGGCGAGCCAGACCATCAGCGTCTGCTTCTCCGGTGTATGCAAGAAGACGTACGCGATGATGAACTCGTTCCAAGCCAGGATGAACGCGAAGATCGAAGTCGCGACAAGACCCGGCCCGAGCAATGGGAGCAGGATGCGGACGAAGGCGCCGAACCGAGTCGCGCCGTCGACCATCGCCGACTCCTCCAGCTCCTTCGGCACGCCGAGCAGGAAGCCTCGCAACGTCCAGACGGCAAACGGCAGCGCGAACGTCAGGTACATGACGATCACCCCAGACAGCTTGTCCACCTGATTGAACCGCGACATCATGATGTACAGCGGGATGATCAGCGCCGCGAGCGGCACCATCTGCACGCCGAGGATGATCACGATGAACGGCTTGCGACCGTAGAACCTGAACTTCGCGAGCGCCAGCGCGGCGAGGAACGCGAGCACGAGCGAGAGCACGACAACGACGCTGGTGACGATCAGGCTGTTCTTGACCGCGTCCCAGAAGAACTGCTGGTGGACGGCGTCGGTGAAGTTCGACACCGTCGGGCTCGTCGGGACCCACTGCGGCGTGTAGCTCAGGATGTCGTGGCCCGGCTTGAACGCCGTCGAAACCATCCAGTAGACGGGAAACACCATCACGGCCAACACGAACAGGCCGAGGACGTTCCAGCCGGCCTTGCGCAGGCGCTTGCGCGTGCGCGGCCGCGTCACGACAGGTGCGACGGGTGTCGGCGCGATCTGTGCGGGGACCGAGCTCAATGCACCTCACCCGTTCGCAGCATCTGCCGCAGGTAGACGAGCGTCGCGAGAAACATGAACAACACCATCACCACCGCGATCGCCGCACCGAGCCCGTACTCGCTGATCTGGAACGACTGGTGGAAAGCGTAGATCGCCATCGTGTAGTAATCGCTGCTCGGTCTCGCGTCGAGCATCACCCAGATCTGTTGGAAGACCTGGAAGTCCCAGATGATCGACAGGCTCGCAAGGATCACGAAGATCGGCATCAGCAACGGCATCGTCACCTCACGGAAGACCGCCCACGGACGTGCGCCGTCGATCGCAGCCGCCTCGAGCAGCTCCTGCGGCACCTGAGCCAGGCCCGCGTACACCGTGATCGTCACGAACGGGATCGCACCCCAGACGATCAACGCGGTGAAGACGCCGAAGCCCGTCCACGGATTCGCGAACCAGTCGTGCCGTGCGAAATCCCCGATGTGGAGCTTCGTCAGCGTCCAGTTGAGGACGCCGAACTGGTAGTCCACCATCCAGCGGAAGATGTTGACGGCCACGATGACGGGGACCGCCCACACGAGCACGAGCCCGGTCGTCAGCGCGATGCGCATGAAGCGGCTGACCTGCAGCAGCAGCATGGCGATTGCCGTCCCTAGCACCATCGTCAGCGACACACACACTGCGGTGAACACGATCGTGCGCAGCACGACGTGCCAGAACTCGCCGTCGTGGAAGATCGAGGCGTAGTTCGCGGTGCCGATCCATTTGCCCTGGTGCCGGATCAGCTCGAAGAGGCCGTACTTCTGGAACGACATCTTCACCAGCAGGTACAGCGGATAGGCCAGGACGAGGCCGATCACTGCAGCTGCCGGTGCCAGCAGCAGATAGGGAGCAGCCGCCTGCCCGACCCGGCGCCGGCTGAAGCGCCGCCGCCGAGCAGCGGGGATGACCCCGCTCTCGGCGACGGACGCCACAGCAGCTCCTTCGGGCGCGAGGCGACTCACGCGCCGGTGTTCAGGATCCTCGTGATCTGATTACTGGCGCTCGTGGCCGCGGCCTTCACGGACGCGCGACCGGTT
>JBKOVW010000175.1:0-5081 GCA_046724095.1 Actinomycetota bacterium
GGCGCGAGGCGACTCACGCGCCGGTGTTCAGGATCCTCGTGATCTGATTACTGGCGCTCGTGGCCGCGGCCTTCACGGACGCGCGACCGGTTGCGATCTTGACGAGCATGTTCTGCAGCACGTTCGCATTCTCCACGTTGGCCCAGTTGGGGCTCGTGGGCACGAACCAGCTGTACTTCGCCGCCCGCGCGAACGGCGCGAGCTTCGGGTTCGACGCATTGAACGCGAGCAGCTTCGTCGTGTTGGCGATGTTGCCCGCCTTCGCGATCTCGGTCTCGGACGCGGTGCTGGTGAACGCCTTGATCCAGTCGACCGCTAGGCCCTGGCTCTTCGTCGTCACGGGGACGGCGAGGTCGGAGCCGCCGAGGAACGTCGGCATGAACTTGCCCTTCGTGTGGCTCGGCATCGGATAGGCGTTCATCTTCCCGTCGAGCGCCGGGTTCCCGACCTTCGTGTCGAGCGCGTACGGCCACTCCCAGCCGTTCCCGACGAACGAGCCGACCTTGCCCTTGGCGAACACGAGCGCCTGCTGCGGGGTCGCCTCGTCACCGGTCTTGCTTGCCCGGCTGAGCTTGAACAGCGTCTTGACCTGATTCAGCGCGGCAAGTGCGCGCGGCGTGTTCAGCGTGCCCTTCCACTTGCCGCCCTTTTGCACCGCGATCGACCCGCCGTAGTCGTAGACGACGGACATCGCGAAGTACCAGTACTTCCCTGGGAAGTACACGGCTGAGTAGCTACGGTCCTTGCCGTACTTCTTCATCAGCTTCTTCCCGTCGGCCACAAACTGCGCGAGGGTCTTCGGAGTGGACTTGATCCCCGCCGCCCGGTACTGGTCGGTCCGGTAGATCACGGCGCGCGCGCCCGCGTAATACGGGACGCCGTAGAGCTTGCCGTTGTACTTGCACGAGCCTTTGAGGCCCTGAAGCCATGTTCCGCTGTTGGGGAACGCCGACTGCGTCAGCGTCTTGAACGCGCCCGCCGCCATGTACTTCGTCATCTCCGTGTTGCCCATCTCGATGACATCAGGCGCGTCGCCGCCGGCAAGCGCGGCATCGAACTTCGTCAGGTGCGTGCCCCAGCTTTGGTACTGGACGTCGACGTCGACGTCCGGGTGCTGCGCTTTGAAGTTCCTGTTGGCGAGAGCGACTGCCTCTGGCCAACCGTTCTGCGCGTCGTTCTGCAACCAGATCACGAGCTTCGTGGCCTGGTGCGACGACGTGCCGCCGCTCGCGGTCGAAGCCGCGACGGCGAGCATGGCGATGAGCAACCCCACCGCCAGGTAACGAACCTTCATGTCGCCTCCCGGAGCTCTCGGAAGCCCTTCAGGCTTCCGGATTGGTTAAGACCACCAACCACCGGCGAGAGATTGGCATAGACCAATAACTGTGTCAAGAGGGAGAAAACCGCGCTGCTTGGGGCGAAGTGGTCTTGACCATGAGTGGAGGGCTGTGCTTCCATACGGTCTGGGATGCGGAAGCAGGTCTTGACCAGGCAGCGTGTGCTCGAGCTTATCGACCAGCTGCAGGTCGGCGAGGCGATTCCGTCGGAGCGGCGCCTCAGCGGCGAGCTCGGGATCTCCCGTCTCACGGTCCGAGCCGCACTCGACGAGCTCGTCCGCGACGGCTACCTCGAGCGCCGCCACGGCGCCGGAACCTTCGTCAGCGAGCCGAAGATCGCCCAGCAGCTCACCCTGACATCCTTCAGCGAGGACATGCGCCGGCGGGGAATGGTCGCCGGCAGCAGGACGATCGAGCTGCGCGAGATCCACGCCGGCGCCGCGGTCGGCCGGGCGCTGAGCGTCTCGCCCGACGCGCGCGTGATGCTCATCCGCCGCCTCCGTCTCGCCGACGGCGAGCCGATGGCGCTCGAGACGCTGCACGTGCCCGCCGCGCTCGTCCCCGGCCTGACACGCGACCGGCTCGAGAACTCGTCCTTCTACGACCTGCTCGAGCGCGACTACGGCGTCGTCATCTCGCACGGCACGCAATCGATCGAGCCGACGGTGACGAACGAGGAGGAGTCGGAGCTGCTCGGCGTGCCGCTGCACTCGCCGGCGTTCCTGTTCGAGCGCACGAGCCGCACGGCCGAGGGCGAGACCGTCGAGTTCGTGCGCTCGCTCTACCGGGGCGACCGCTACCGGCTCGTCGCGGAGCTCTCGCAGCGCCGCGACCGCCCCGCCTCCGCGCAAGCCGCCCTCGTCGCCGCGGAATGAGCCGCGCCGGCGTCTCGTACTTCGGCGTCCGCATCCTCCGTCACGTTCGTCGGGATCTCGAGGACATCGCGGCGCGCGGGTTCACCTCCGTGCTGCACACGTTCTCCGAGAACGACCTCGCGTACTACCGCGGCACGATGCGCGACATCGTCGCGGCGTCGCACGATGTGGGGCTCGATGTGCAGATGTGTCCGTGGGGCGTCGGCCGGACCTTCGGCGGCGAGGCGGAGAGCCGCTGGGTGACGATGCATCCAGAGGCGTGCCAGGTCCTCGATGACGGCCGGCGCGTCGCGACCGGCTGCTTCAACCAGCCCGCCTACCGGGACTTCTGCAAGGAGTGGGCGGACGCGGCGCTCGAGTGCGGGACGGACTACGTCTTCTGGGACGAGCCGCACTGGACGGTGCCGGAGCACGTCGGCATCGCCGAGGGCTGGCGCACGGCGTGCTTCTGCGACAGGTGCCGGGAGCTCGCCGGCGGCGAGCCGAGCGCGGAGTTCCGGGAAGCGTCGCTGGTCGACTTCCTGCGCGACATGGTCGCCCACGTCGCCGCGCAGGGCGGCAAGAACACGATCTGCGTGCTGCCGCTGACCGAGGGCTCGCACTGCATCCGGGACTGGGACGCGGTCGCGAGCCTGCCGGGCCTCAACGTCTTCGCGACCGACCCGTACTGGAAGAACTTCGACGAGGAGCCGCGCGCATTCGTCGGCCGCTTCGCCCAGCTGCTCGCAGAGACCGCGTCGCGGCACGGTGTCCGGCCCCAGCTGTGGGTACCCAGCTTCGGGCTGACCCGCGAGGACATTCCCGACCTCGAGGCCGCGATCGCGTCGACGCGCGCCGCGGGCATCGACGACGTCTGGACGTGGGGCTACGAAGCCTGCGGCCACATGACGCACCTCGCCACGCCCGACGCGCCGCTCGTGTGGGAGGCGGTCACCCACGCGCTCACGGGGCGTCCCGAGCTCGAGCTGCGGCCGACGCGCGACCTCGTTCGCTCGATCAACGTCGGCGACGCGACCGTTCCCGACGCGGTGGCACGCGCGACCGATCAGATCGCCGCGGCGGTGGACGCGATCGTCGCGCGGCTCGAGGCCGGCGGGCGGCTGGTGTACGTCGGCGCGGGAACGTCGGGGCGCATCGCCGCCTCCGACGCCGCCGAGTGCGGGCCCACCTTCTCGACCGACCTGATCACGGCCGTGCACACCGAGGTCGACGCCGAAGAGGACGACGCGGACCTGGCGCAACTCGACGTCGGCGAGCGCGACGCGGTGCTCGGCGTCAGCGCAAGCGGGCGCACGCTGTACACGCTGGGTGCGCTCGGCCGTGCGAAGGCTGCGGGCGCGCTCACGATCGGGCTCGCCTGTGTGGCCGGGTCCGAGCTTGCGCGCACCGCCGATCTCGCGATCGAGGCCGACGTCGGCGCGGAGTTCATCTCCGGCTCCACGCGCATGAAGGCCGGCACCGCGCAGAAGCTGGTGCTGAACACGATCTCGACCGTGACGATGGTGAAGCTCGGCAAGACGTTCGGGCACCTGATGGTCGACGTCGCGCCGACCAACGAGAAGCTGCGCTCGCGGGCGCGCACGGCCGTCGCGCTGGCGACTGCCGCGCCCGACGACGCGGTCAGCGCGGCGATGGCCGCGGCCGACGGCAACGCCAAGGTGGCGATCGTGTCGCTGCTCGCAGGCGTCGACGCGGACGCAGCGCGCACGCGCCTGAACGCCGCGCGAGGCGTGATCCGGGAGGCGGTGGCCGATGTCGTGGGTTGAGACCGAGCTGCGCGAGCAGCCTGCGGCGCTGGAGCGCTTCCTCGCCGCCGAGACCGCGCATGCGACGGAGATCGCACGCGGGCTCGTCCGCGACGACGTCAGCTACCTCCTGATCGTGTCGCGCGGCAGCTCCAGCAACGTCGCCCGCTACCTCCAGTACCTGTTCGGCAGGGTCAACCGTCTGACCGTCGCGTTCGCGACACCGTCGCTGTACACCGTCTACGAGGCGCCGCCGAAGCTCGGGCCGGCAGCCGTCATCGGCATCTCGCAGTCCGGCGCCTCGCCCGACGTGGTCGCCGTGCTCGACGAGGCGAAGCGGCAAGGCCGGCCGACGCTTGCGATCACCAACGACTCGAGGTCACCGCTGGCGGAGACGGCCGACTGGGTGCTGCCGCTCCATGCCGGCGAAGAGCGCGCCGTGGCGGCGACGAAGACCTATCTCAACTCGATCGCCGCGGTTGCGCTGCTGTCCACGGTCGCGCTCGGCGACCAGGAGCGGCTACGCGCCCTGCGGGCCGCGCCGGACGCGGTCGATAAGCAGATCGAGATCACGCTCGGCGTCGCCGGCCGGTTCGACCCGTACACGAACGTCGAGAGCGGCACGGTTGTCACACGCGGCGTCAACTACGGCACGGCGTACGAGATCGCGTTGAAGATCCGCGAGCTGTCGGGCGCGCCGTTCGAGGCGTTCTCGTCCGCCGACCTGCTGCACGGCCCGATCGCCGCGGTCAAGCGCGGCCGTCCGGCGATCGTGATCGCGCCGAGCGGGCGCACGCTCGACAGCATGCGCGAGGCGATCGAAAAGATCCGCGACCGCGGCGCCGAGCTGATCGCGATCAGCGACGACCGCGAGTTCCTCGCGTCGGCGCAGACCGCGTTCCCGCTGGTGCCCGATCTGCCCGAATGGCTGAGCCCGCTGCTGACAGTCGTCCCCGGCCAGGTAGCAGCGGTGCAACTGGCCAAGCTGCGAGGCGCCGACATCGACAGCCCCATCGGCCTGACAAAGGTGACCCGCACCCGCTAAGGCCGCGGACTAATGCGATGCGAGCACGCGAAGCATGCTCGCGTCGCACGGTAGAAAGCACTCGCTCAGCACCAAAAAG
>JBKOVW010000043.1:0-3401 GCA_046724095.1 Actinomycetota bacterium
TCGCGGAAGCGCCGTCCTTCCTCGATCCACTCGGCGGACTCGGCGCTCTCCTGCCAGTCCGGGACGTTGCGCACGTCGCTGACATAGCCGAACACCTCCGCGACCGGACGGTCGATCGTGACCTCGAGATCGAACTCCACGGCAGGAGGTTAGGCTCCGCCGCCATGCGCGTGTCATTCCTCGTGCCCGCTTACAACGAGGCGGCGACGATCGAAGCCCTGCTCGATGCGGTGTGGAAGCTCGACCTCGACAAGCAGATCGTCGTCGTCGACGACGGCTCGACCGACGACACGGGCGACATCGTGGAGCGATGGCGCGCCGGGCGCGAAGCCGTGATCCTCGTCAGCCAGCGGAACCGTGGTAAGGGCGCGGCCGTGCGCGCGGCCATCCCCCACGCCGACGGTGACATCTCGGTGATCCAGGACGCTGACCTCGAGTACGACCCCGCAGACGTGCCGGCGCTGATCGAGCCGATCCAGCGCGGCGTCGCCGACGTCGTCTACGGCTCGCGCCTCTCCGGCGGCCGGCCGCAGCGCGCGTACCTCTTCTGGCACCTCGTCGGGAACCGCTTCCTGTCGCTGCTGACGAACGTGCTCTACAACACGACGCTCTCCGACATGGAGACCGGCTACAAGGCGTTCCGCACGGAGGTCCTGCGCTCGCTCGATCTCCGCCAGGACGACTTCGGCATCGAGCCGGAGATCACCGCGAAGGTCTGCAAGCGCAAGCTGCGCGTGTACGAGCTGCCGATCGCGTACTACGGACGCACGTATGCAGAGGGGAAGAAGATCACGTGGAGGGACGGGTTCAAGGCGATCCGGGTGCTCTTCGGCGTACGCCTCTCCGGCTGATCGCGGCCGTCGCGCTCGCGGCGTCGATCGTGATCGGCGCCGTCGTCGTGCTGCCGCGGGTCGAGCGGAACATCACACGTGACTCGAAGCTGACCGCTCTCGAGCGGAAGCACGCGGCCGGCGACCGTCTCCGCCTCGACCCGGCGCCGTTCGACTCGTTCCTCACGCAGCTTTCGCCGCGGAAGCAGTATGCCGTCGACGTTCCCCCGGGAGAGCAGGGGCCGTTCATCACCCGCGGCGCCGTCGTCCGGGCGTACGCGGCCTTCTACTTCCTGCCGGGGATCCAGGTGTCGCACGCGCCGCTCGTCTTCCACTACCGCTTCCGGTGAGAGTCGCAGGGCTGCTCGGCGCCAACGCGCTGATCGTCTGCGTCGGCCTCGGCGTGCTCCCGTGGCTCGGCGCCGCCCGCTCCTGGCGCCGGCTCGTCTCGCGGTGCGGGCTCGCCTACCTGTGCGGTCTCGTCGTGACGGGGATCCTCGCCGCGCATCTCGCGCTCGTTCACGTCACCTTCGGCTGGCCGGCGTTGGCGCTCGTCGCGGCCGTTTCGGTCGTGTCTGGTGCCTGGCACCTGCGCGGGAGCGAGCGTCCCGTGAGGCCACGTCCGCACTGGCCGGCGATCGGCGCGGCCGCGGCGCTCGCGGCCGTGCTCGCGGAGTACGCGCGCGCTTTCGCCGTCGCCCCCCTCAACCGCTACGACGCCTGGGCGATCTGGGCGCTGAAGGGCCACGCGCTCTACGCATTCGGCTGGGCCGATCCGGCCGTGTTCGCCGGGAGCGAGTACCGGTTCGCCAACCTCGACTATCCGCTGCTGCTGCCGTCGCTCGAGGCGCTCGACTTCCACGCGATGGGAGCGTTCGACACGCGACTCGTGCACCTGCAGTTCCTGCTCCTGCTCGTGGCCGCGCTCGCCGCGCTCGGGACGGTGCTCGCGGGCCGGGTCAGCCCCGTGGTCCTCTGGCTCCTCCTCGGAGCGGTCGCGCTGGCGCCGGCCGTCTTCGATCAGCTGCTCACCGCGTACGCCGACCTGCCGCTCGCGCTCGTGTTCGCGGTCGGGGTCGCCGCCGCCGCGCGCTGGCTCGTGACGGACGAGCGGTGGTCACTCGCCTTCGCGACGCTCTGCTTCGCAGGCGCGCTCCTGCTCAAGAACGAGGGCTCGCTCTTCGTCGCCGCGGCCTTCGCCGGCCTGTTCGCCGCGGCTTACCGGCGCTGGCGTCCGCTCGCGGTGGCGGCAGCCGTCGACGTCCTCCTGCTACTGCCGTGGAAGCTGTATGTACGCGTCCACGACCTGCGCGACATCAACTACAGCCTCACCGACTCGTTTCATCCGCACAAGCTCGGCGTCGGCCCCATCGCGTTCCGCACGCTCGCGCGCGAGATGCTCGACCCTCGGCAGTGGGGACTGCTCGTACCCATCTTCGTTGTGCTCCTCGGCTTCGCCGCTGTCCGCGGCGCGCGTGCGCTGGCCCTGTTCGGCGGGGTCACCGTATTGCTGTCCTGGCTCGGGCTGAGCTGGATCTATGTCATCTCGCACTTCGAGTACAGCTCGTATCTCGACTCGACGAAGAGCCGCGTCGTCGCCTCGATCGTCCTCGGTGCGGCTGCGCTGATCCCGCTGCTCGCTAGCGCAGGCGGCCGAGACCTGCCTCGCGGCGGCGCCGCGCGAGCTCCTTGACCTGCTCGAGGAAACGCAGGCAGTCGGCCTCGTGCTCGTCCGAGACGAACTGGCCGGGCGGGCTCAGCCGCTCGCCCTTCGCCTCGTGCTGCAGCTCGGAGGCCTTCACCGCGGCGCGAGTCTAGAACGTCGGTCGCTGCTCGCATCCCCCGAACGAGGGATCAGACGAGCGCCAGCTGCTGATGGCTGGCGAGGCCCGACACGCCGACCCCGACGAGCCGCAGCGCGCCGGGCCGATCGGCGAGCGCGCGGTCGAGCAGGCCGCACGCCAGGTCGCCGATCTGCTCGGCGTCGTCGATGCCGACGCGCAGCGACGTCGAGCGGCTGCGGATCGAGAAGTCGGTGTAGCGCACCTTCGTCGAGACCGTCCGGGCCGTCCTTCCGGTTTTCTGCAGGTGTCCGGCGACCTGCCGTGCCATCCCGCGCAGCTCCGCGTGCAGCTGCGCCCGATCGGTCAGATCGCGTTCGAAGGTGTTCTCGACGCTGATCGAGATCCGCTCGGTGGAGAGCTCGAGCGGGCGCGGGTCGATCCCGCGGGCACGGTCGCGCAGCACACGGCCGACGCTACCCGGCAGCAGCCGCTTCAGCTCCGCGTCGCCGAGCTGGGCGAGCAGGCCGATCGTCTCGACCCCCGCCGCGACGAGTCGCTCCTCGGCCTTCGGTCCGACGCCGGGGAGCCTGCGCACCGCGAACTGCGCCAGAAACCGGGCCTCGGTCCCGCCGGGGACGACGGTCAGCCCGCCCGGCTTGCGGTAGTCGCTGGCGATCTTCGCGACCACCTTCGAGGTCGACACGCCCAGCGAGCAGGTCAGGCTGGTGGCGGCGCGCACCGCCGTCTGCACCGCTTCGGCCACCTTGCGCGCGCCGAGGAAGTCCTC
>JBKOVW010000015.1:0-5104 GCA_046724095.1 Actinomycetota bacterium
CGCTGCGCTTGGCGGAAATCGCCGAGCCGGTGCCGGCGGCGGGAGAGCTGCTGTTGCGCGTGCGTGCCTGCGCCGTCTGTCGGACCGACCTCCACATCGTCGACGGCGAGCTGACGCAGCCAAAGCTCCCGCTCGTGCCTGGCCACATGATCGTCGCCGACGTCGTCGGCGACGAGCGGCGCGTGGGTGTCCCATGGCTAGGTTGGACGGACGGGAAGTGCCGATACTGCCGCGCCGGCCTCGAGAATCTTTGCAACCGGGCGCAGTTCACGGGCTACGACCGCGACGGCGGCTTCGCCGAGTACACCGTCGCCCACGAGCGCTTCTGCTTTGCGCTTCCGGATGGCTATGCGGACCTGGACGTCGCGCCGCTTCTCTGCTCCGGGCTGATCGGCTACCGCGCGCTGACGTTCACCGGTGACGCCGAGCGCCTGGGCCTGTACGGCTTCGGTGCCTCCGCGCACATCATCGTGCAGGTCGCGTTGCACCAGGGTCGGCGCGTCTTCGCGTTCACGCGCGCGGGCGACGCGGAGGGCCAGGCGTTCACGCGGGAGCTCGGTGCGGAGTGGGCGGGCGGCTCGGATGAGGCGCCGCCGGAGGAGCTCGATGCGGCGATCATCTTCGCCCCGGTCGGCGCGCTCGTGCCCGCGGCGCTGCGCGCGGTGCGCAAGGCGGGAATCGTCGTTTGCGCCGGGATCCACATGAGCGACATCCCGTCGTTTCCGTACGAGCTCCTGTGGGGCGAGCGGGTCGTGCGTTCCGTGGCGAACCTGACCCGGCGCGACGGCGAGGAGTTCCTCGCGCTGGCGCCGCGCGTTCCTGTCCGGACGCAGATCCGGTCATTCGCGCTCGACCATGCGAACGACGCGATCGAGCATCTGCGCCGCGGCGAGGTGCGCGGCTCGGCGGTTCTACATCTCGCGGCGGCCGGCTAGCGCGCGCCCGAGGGTTACTTCGTCCGCGTACTCGAGGTCTCCTCCGACCGGGAGGCCGCTTGCGAGGCGCGTGACGCGCACGCGGCCGCGCAGCCGGTCTGCGAGGTATACGGCCGTCGCTTCGCCGGTCATGTTCGGGTTCGTCGCCAGGACGACTTCCTGCACGCCGTTGCGGTCGACCCGGCCGATCAGCTCGTCGATCCGCAGGTGCTCCGGCTCGACGCCGTCGAGCGGCGAGAGCGCGCCGCCGAGCACGTGGTAGAGGCCGCGGAACTCGCTCGTCCGCTCGACGGAGATCAGATCGACCGGCTGCTCGACCACGCAGATCATCGTGTGGTCGCGGCGGGCGTCCCGGCAGATCGAGCAGACCTCGTCCTCCGTCAGGTTGCCGCACTCGTTGCAGAAGCGAACTCGCTCCTTGACCTCCTCGATCGCGGTCGCGAGCGCGAGCGCCTCGTCCTTCGGCCGCTGCAGGAGATGGAAAGCGAGCCGGTGGGCGGTCCGCGTGCCGACGCCCGGCAGGCGCGAGAGCTGGCTGACGAGATTCTCCACAGCCGGGCTGAGCATCGACCTATTGTGCCGACATGCCTCGGACTGCCGAGGCTCGCGTTTTCCTGTTCTTTTAGGGGGCAGACTCGGCGGCGACGATGCGAGACGATCCCGGCGATGTCGCTGGGGCAGGCCGCGGGCCCAGTCCGCATTGTGATCGCCGACGACGACCCGTTCTTCGGACGGATGGTTCAGGCGCACCTCTCGCGGCGCCCGGAGTTCGAAGTCGTCGGGCTTGCCTCGGACGGCCGTGAGGCGATCGCGCTGACGGAAGAGCTCGAGCCGGATCTCGTGCTGCTCGACGTTTCGATGCCCGTGCTCGACGGTGTCGCGGCAGCGCGGATCATCCGGGCGGGCGCGAGCCCGCCCGTGATCGTGCTCGTCACCGGCGCCGACGCCGCAACCGACCGGCGTGCGTACGAAGCCGGGGCCGCGGCCTACCTACGCAAGACCGATGACGTCGGCCCCTTGATGGACGTCGTGCTCACCATGTCGCAGCTCGGCCTGGCGGCGCGCTGACGGGCGGGTGGGCGCGGCCACGTGGGAGCGTGCCGCGCCATGATCTCCGCCCGAAAGGTGCTGCACCTCTCGCGAAAGTGCGGCCACGTTCGCGAGGGCTCGGAGGCTACACGGTGCTGCGCGAACTGCAACCACGGCTGGCTGCAATTTCCGCAGACTTCCTGCGCTCGTCCACAGCTTCGAGCCGTCTCCCACAGGTCTTGTGGAAGGGGATGTGGAACAGGGGTCTCTACTTCAGCCCGACAGGTGGCGTAGCCGCTCGCCGAGGTCCGGGTGCTCGGCGATCACGCGCTCGATGGCAGGACGCGCGATCGCGAGGCAGCGGACGTCGGTCTGCGCGCGGACGCGCGCGGTCCGTTCGCCGTCCTCATCGAACAACGACCGCTCGCCGAAGACGTCGCCCGGGCCGAGCGTGCGCGTTCCGTCCGGCGCCTCGACGATCGCGCTGCCCTCCTCCAGGACGAACAGGCCGGAGCCCGGATCGCCCCGCTGGATCAGTGGCCGGCCGGCGGCGACGGTGAGCTCCTGCGCGCCCGCGGCCAGCACGTCGAGCTGCTCGTCGCCGAGATCGGCGAACAGCAGCAGGGCGCGCAGGCGGTCGCGCAAGCTACTGCCCGAGCCCGGGGAGGCCGAGCCCGCCGAGCGCGCCGCCCGCGAGCCCTCCGAGCTTCGACTCCTGCAGGCTGCGGGCCGACCGGATCGCCTCGTTGACGGCGGCGAGCACCATGTCGGCGAGCAGCTCCGGATCGCTCGGGTCGATCGCCTTCGGGTCGATCTTGATCTGCTGGATCTCGCCGGCGCCGTTGGCGGTCACGGTGACCATGCCGCCGCCGGCGCTCGACTCCACGGTCTCCTTCTCGAGCTCGTCCTGCGCCTTCTGCATCTGCTCCTGCATCTCTCCGACCTGCTGCAGCAGCTTGTTCATGTCCATGCTCATCGTCAGTCCTCTCGTTCGCGCGCGTCCAGGGTCTCCTTGACCAGCTCCAGGATCTTCTCCTCGCCCGCCGGCCCGTCGTCCTCCTCGGGCTGCTCCGCCCGCGCCTCGCCTTCGGCGAACGCGAGCCCCAGGTGGCGGCCCGTCACCTCGTAGAGCGCCTCGGCGAGCAGGGTCGCGTTCTTCGGCTCCTCCGCCAACTGGCGGTGGAACGAGGCGCTCGACGGGAACTCCACCGTGAGCGTGTCGCCGGCGAGGTCGGCGGGATGCGCTTCGCGCAGCACCGACGCTGCCGGGATCGACCGCTCCTCCACGGCCGGCAGGATCGTCCGCTGCCACGCCTCCTGCAGCTGCTCGAGCTCGAGCGACGGCGGCTCGGGCGAGGGCCGTGGTGGCTCTTCCGCCCGTGTCTTCGGGACAGTCCCTACGTCGTGCCCGGCGGGTACATGTCCCCGCGTCTCGAGCTGCTCGAGGCGGTACGAGAGCGACTCGCGCGACAGGTCGGCGCCGGGCCGCGTCACCTTGACCAGCGCCAGCTCGAGCGGCAGGCGCGGGTCGCCGCCCTGGCGCATGTCCTCGACCGCGACCGCCAGGAGGTCGACGAGGCGGATCACCGTCGCCTCGCCGAGCTGGTTCGCCTGCGCCCGCAGCCGCTCGCGTGTCTCCTCGGTGACGGGCAGCGACTCGGGCACCTCGCCCATGTGCTGCACGAGCATCAGGTGGCGCAAGTGTTCGAGCAGGTCGACGACAAGCCGGCCGAGATCCTGACCCTGCTCCGCGAGCTCCTCGAGGAACGTGAGCGCGCCGGCCGTGTCGCGGTCGACGACGAGGTCGCAGAGCCGGAACAGCGCTTCCTCCTCGACGGAGCCGAGCAGCTGCAGGACTGCCTGCACGCTGATGTCGTTCTCCGTCGCGGACGCAAGCTGATCGAGCGTCGAGACGGCGTCGCGGAACGAGCCGCGCGCGCCGCGCGCGACGAGGGCGAGCGCCTGGTCGGGCACCTGGATGCCCTCGCCGTCGGCGACGCGCCGCAGGTAGCGCACGAGCTCCGGCAGACGCGGCCGCGCGAAGACGAACGTCTGACAGCGCGAGCGCACCGTCGGCAGCACCTTCGACAGGTCGGTGGTGCAGAAGACGAACACGAGGTGGGGCGGAGGCTCCTCGATCAGCTTCAGCAGCGCGTTCCACGCGGCGTCCGTGAGCTGGTGCGCCTCGTCGAGGATGTAGACCTTGTAGCGGCCTTCGGCGGGCTGGAGGACGACGCGCTCGCGGATCTCACGGATGTCGTCGATGCCGCGCTGGGACGCAGCATCCATCTCGACGACATCCAGCGACGTGCCGTTCGCGATCGTGACGCAGGCGTTGCAGACCTTGTCCGGGTTCGGGGTCGGGCCCTGCGCGCAGTTCAGCCCTTTGGCGAGGATGCGGGCGAGCGACGTCTTCCCCGTCCCACGCGGGCCGGCGAAGAGGTACGCCTGGCGGACCTGTCCCGACGAGATCGCGTTTTTCAGCGTCCGGACGATCGCCTCCTGGCCGACGACCTCGTCGAAATCCTGTGGTCTGTACTTCCGGTAGAGGGCGGCCACTAAGGACCGATACTACGGACGGCAGCGGGGCTTCGCGTCGACGTCTAGATGGAGCCTGCGAAGGTGTTGCACTCGGCCGGCTTGCCGGTCTCGTACCCGCGTGAGAACCACCGGCGGCGCTGCTCCGAGGAGCCATGCGTCCACGTCTCGGGGTTGACCTGGCCCTGCGTCTCCTCCTGGATCCGGTCGTCCCCGATGGCGGCCGCCGCATCGAGGCCGCTGTTGATGTCCTGCTGGGTCAGCTGCTCGATCAGGCCCGTCTCCGTGGCGTGAGCCGCCCAGACTCCCGCGTAGCAGTCGGCCTGGAGCTCCGCGCGCACCGACTTGCTCTCTGGCCCCTGGGTATCGCCCCGGATCTGGTCGAGCACGCCGAGCTGGTCCTGCACGTGATGTCCGTACTCGTGCGCGATCACGTACGCCTCGACGAACGGCGTCACGTTCACGCCGAAGCGGGACTTCAGATCCTGAAAGAAGCCGAGGTCGATGTAGACGAGCTTGTCCTCGGGGCAGTAGAACGGGCCGACCTGAGAGGTGGCGACCCCGCAGCCGGTTTGCGTCTGGTCGGTGAAGAGGACGGTGTC
>JBKOVW010000222.1:0-6365 GCA_046724095.1 Actinomycetota bacterium
TGTCGATCCAATTGACGCCGAGGTCGAGCGCGGTGTGGATCGTGCGGATCGACGCGGCCTCGTCCTGCGGTCCCCACCACACCGGCCAGTCCCGTCCGGACCCGATCGGCGCGGTGCCGACGCCGACCGGCGTGATCCGCATGTCCGCGAGCGGACGCGTCTCCATGACGAGACGCTACGCCCGCATTTGCACGCTACGTCGGGAGGGACCTGTACCGGGGACTGTCCCTAAGACACGGCCGGCGTGGCCGCGTCCAGGGCCTGGCCCGGGACGTGTCCGTTAGTGCAGCGTCGACAGGTACGCGTCGAGCAGCGCATGGCCCCAGAAGAGCGCGACGACGGAGCCGATCGCCAGGAACGGCCCGAACGGGAAGCCCATTTTCCGTGCCTTCATGCCGTGCCGTGCGAAGAGCACGAGGCTCGGCACCATCGACGCGAGCATCCCCGCCATCAACGCGACCGCGACCGTCGGCCCGAGCGCGACGCCCATCAGCAGCGCGAGCTTGACGTCGCCCATCCCCATCCCCGCGGGATAGACCAGCGCGGCCGCGAGCAGGAAGCCGGAAGCGCCGAGCCCCGCGAGTAACCACTTCGGGCTCGGGTCGCGCAACGTGTTGGCGACCAGCACGACGGCGGTCGCAGGCAGGACGATGCGATTCGGGATGATCCGGTGCTCCAGATCGATCACCGAGACGGCGACGAGCACGGCGCAGAAGAACGCCGCGAGCGCCGCCTCGAACGTCAGGCCGAACGCCAGCACGCAGCCGGCGATGAGCACCGCAGTCAGCAGCTCGACGGCCGGATAGACGAGCGGGATCCGCACACCGCAGTGGCGGCAGCGCCCTCGCAGGACCGCGTACGAGACGAGCGGGACATTGTCGTACCAGCGGATCTCCTGCTCACACGACATGCACGCCGACGGCGGGCGCACGATCGAACGCTGTTTGGGCAAGCGCGCAGCTACGACGTTCAGGAAGCTCCCCAGCGCGAGCCCCGGAGCGAATGCAACGGCGGCGAGTGCGAAGGTCACGTGCTTACCCCGAACCGTAGGCCGGCTGCTCGGGATAGCCGGAGCTGTTCGGATTACCCGGGGCACCGAGCGGCAGGTCGGCGAGGCCCGGGAGCGGCTTCATCTGCACGCTCTGCCCGAGCGTGAGCGTGTTCGTGATGATCGGTCCTTCCGTCTGCGCGGACTGTCCGAGCGAGACGTTGCCCTCGGAGAAGATCGCGCCCTGGAAGAACGAGCTCTGGTTGAGCGTGACGCCGCCGTGGGCGACGAACATCAGCATCGAGGTCCCCGGCGTCCAGGCGCTGAAGTCGCAGTTGCTGCCGTTGTACGCGGCGGTGTCATGGACCGTGTCCCAGCCACAGAAGACGCCGCTGTTCGACAGCGAAACGGTGCCGGAGACGTACATCACCATCATGCCGCCGAGGCCGTCGGAGCCGTCGGATCCCGACGGATGCGTCCCGTACTTGTTCACGCCGCGGTACTTGACGAGGCCGTTGATCGTGACGTTGCCGTCGATGAAGACGGTGCCGCGCACGCTGAGGATGTGGTTGGTGGCGTCCCAGTCGAGCTCGCCGACGACGTACCCGTTCGCGTTTTTCGTCTGGCACGTGTAGTTCGAGCCCGGTGTGAGGTTGAACGCGGTCGAGAGGCTCGTGTTGCGCGTCGTGTCGTTGTCGAAGTTGGTCGACGCGAGCCCACCCGCCGCGCAGGGGCTCAACCGACTGATCGTGGACGTCTGGTAGTAGTTGTCCCAGTCCGTCGACGTCAGCGACGGCGAGGCGATCTGGTCGGCCTGCGAGGTGTAGCCGCCCGACTTGACGTAGAAGTAGTCGCTCCCGGTCGGAGGTCGCGTGCACGTGTGGGTCGCGCTGGTCGGGGTACCGCCAACGGCTGTGCAGCCGCCGCCGATCTTCGCCGACGTGATCTCCTGGAGCGGCGAGGACTGGCCGACGCCCTTCGACGCACCGGACATCCAGACGAGTTTGCCGCGCACCTCGAGCAGCACAGGGTCGGCAGCGTTCGTCTCGCTGATCGACGCCGAGTTCTTGAAGCACAGGTTGCCCTCGGTGTAGACGGACGAGGTCAGCGCCGTGGTCTGGTCGAGCGTGATGTTGCAGATACTCGAGGTCGTGTCCTTGACGAAGACGTAGTTCCACGCAGGCGTCACGTTCTGCTGTGACGCGCGGGCACGGATGTGGACGGTGACGGTGAGGGTCTTCTTCGCCGGCTGGGAGGCGAAGGCGTTACGCGTGACGGTTCCCGTCGACGTGATCGTCCAGTTCGCCGTGCTCGTGTTCAGCCAGCCCCAGACCGTGACGCTGCCGCCGTCGAGCGTGTACGTGAGCGGACTGCACGTGTTGCCGAGGAGAGCCGCTCCCGTCGGATTCGCGGGCGGGTTCGCACAGTCGGCCGGCTGGTATTGCCCTTGCGGGTGGAGCAGGTGCTGGTCGTACGGGTTCTTCGCCGTCAGCAGGGCGTTCGCGTTCGAGATGCCCGCCTCGGCGAGGTCGTAGGCCGACACTCGGTTCTTGGACATGTCCGAAGCGCGGCTGTTGGACGACGCCGCCTCGATCACCGTGATCACGGTCATCGAGAAGACGACGGTCACCGCGAGCGCGATTACAAGCGCGAAGCCCTGCTCGTCCTGTCCTGCTCGCCGGAGTCTGCGCAGCATCGCTAGAGCCTCGTGCTGTTCCTGAGGAAGATGGTGTCCGTCAGCTCGTAGGCCTCCAGGCTGGAGCCCTTGTTGCTGACGAGGAAGTCGACACGCAGCGACGCAAGGCAGCTGCACCCGACGGAGTGCAGGTACTGCGCGAACACGGCCGCGCTGGTGAGGTAGTCGGCGACCATCGTCCCGCTCGTGCCGCACGTGCTTCCCGGCTGGCGGTACAGGCGGTAGCGGCTCGTGTAGCCGGTTACGGCGACCGTGCACCAGCTCGTGTCGCCGCCGCACCCGGACGGCAGCTTCAGCGTGATCGAGCTCGTGGTGTAGCCGACGGCCAGGTCGCTGGCGCAGTGGACGTCCTTGCGGACCTTGTCCATCGCGAGCCGCGTCGCGAGCTGCGCCTGGAAGCGGTTGTCCTGGTCGATCTGCGCCTTCGACCCCGAGACGAAGATCTGCGTGATGCCGGAGAAGACAATGCTCATGATCACCATCACGGTGAGCATCTCGACGAGGCTGTAGCCGGCCTCTCCCCTGAGACGCGAACGCACACGCTCGATCACCTGCTCCTCGCTTCGACCTCCGCCAGCGCAGCGCGCGCGACGAGCTCGCTCTTCCGTCCGAGGCCCCAGCGACTCTGGGCGGCCCGGTCGGCGGCGATCAGCTCGCGGAGCGCCTGCGCCCCGTGCCACCAGCCGAACTTGGCGCCGGTGACGATCCAGCTGTGCTGATAGAGGAAGTGGCGGACGTTCGCCGGCGTCTTGCGGTGCGACGCGATGAACGCTGCGAGCAGATCCGCGCGCCGCGTCAGCGGCATCTCCTTCTGCGGCTCCCTCGGCGCGCCCTTGACGACGAAGTCTGGCGTGCGCGCGGCGGCCTTCGCCGCCGTGGTCGGTGCCGGCTTCGCGGCGGGCTTCGCCGCGGGGGGCGCGGGAGCCGGCGCGGGCGCCGTCTTGCGCAGGCCGATCGGCTGCACCGACGTCCCGAAGTACGGCGAGACGTCCTCCGGCTCGCCCTGCTCGGGATACGAGGTGCGCTCGAGCGTGACGGTGATCGTGGGCGCGCCGGTGTCCTTCAGCTTCGCGCCGGCAGCCGGCGATTGCCTCGCGACCTTGTTCGCGGCGTAGCCGTGCACGTTGCCCACGACCTTCCACGCCAGGCCGGCGTCCTCGAGCGTGCCCTTGGCGAACACAAATGCCTGGCCCGCGATGTCGGGAACCGTGACCGTCGGCGTGGTCACCGGCGCAGGCGCACCCTGCGGGACCGCGGCCATGCGCTTCGCGGCGCCGACGGCGAGCGTCGCGCTCGCGAGCAGCAGGACGACCCCGACGATCGCAAGGCGCGGCAAGCGAGTGGCTATCCGCAGAGCCATGCTCCGGCAATCGGCAGGAAACGGCTTGAACTCAACCCCCGGTGCGGGTGAAGGCCACCACGGCGTCACTCGTCTGAGGGACGACCGTGAAGACCCGGGCGGGTGCAGGCGGATCGCCCGGCAGCTCCGTCGGCGTCAGGGCATCCTGCCACCGGAACGCCTTGCCGGCGAGGCTCTGGAACCACGGCTGGTACTGCGGCCAGCCGGTCGCGGGCTGCAGCTGCAGGTGGAGGTGCGGCCCGGTCGCATGGCCCGTCATGCCGACCAGCCCGACCTGTGTGCCCGCCGCGAGCGAGACTCCGTCGGAGATCGACGGATAAAGGACCGCAAGGTGGCAGTACGTCCAGGTCTGGCCGTCCTCCGTCCGCAGCGTCATCCCGATGCCGCAGCGCGCATCCGCCTCGTGCCAGGCGTTCAGGACGACAGCGTTCGAGAGCGCATAGACCGGCGAGCCTTGGGGCGCTGCGATGTCGACGGCGGGATAGTCGTGATGGGTGTGCGCGGCCGAAACCGCCTCCGGGCCGCCGCCGACGGGGAACACCCAGCGGCCGTTGTACGACGGCGCGCCCATCAGCGAGCCCACCGCCGGAGTGAAGGACGGCGCCTCGGCCTTCCGCTGCGCCGCACGCAGGCCGGACTGCGCCTGCTCGAGGCGGTTCTGCGCGGCTTCGACGGCCGAGCGCGCCGAGTCGAGACGGACGTCGAACTGGACGGCGCGACGCTGCGCGGCGAGCCGGTCGGACAGGAGCGCCGCCTCGTCGATCCCGGCGTGCAGCCGCGCCGACACGCTCCGGAGCTGCCGCTCGCGGCCCGTCGCCGCCACGACCACCTTGTTGGCGGCTACGACGCGCGAGCGCGCCTCGTCGAGTGCCTGCTGCACCTGCTGCAGGTCGGCGGTCTGCGCGACCGTGCCGTTGCCGTACACACGCGCGAGGTCGAGGACCTCCTTCACGTACCAGTCGGCGTGGTTGTAGGAGAAGACGGCACGGGAGATGTCCGTCTGGCCGCTTGACGCAGCGAGGTAGCGCGCCGCGGCGTACACGGCGTCGCTGGGGTTCCACGGATCCGCGATCCCGTCGCCGTTTGCATCAACGCCCCAGCGCAGCCAGGTCGAGGGCATGAACTGCATCCAGCCGATCGCGCCCGCCGAGCTCGGCCCCATGTTCTCGCCGAAGTTCGACTCGATCTTGTTGATCGCGGCGAGCACGTTCCACGGGATGCCGTACGCGGCGCCGGCGCGCTGCCAGAGCTGGTGCAGGGCGTTCAGGTCGAGCCGCTGCGTGAGCGCCGGCGGGCTCGTGAACGAGACCGGCACGGAGATGCCGCCGGGAGTGTTCGGCACGGTCGCCCTGGGCAGCGCCGCGGAGCTCGCCGCGCGCGGGCTGGAGGACACGGTGAAGCCGAGGACGGGTGGCTGTGCTTGCGCGGCGCCGGCGAGAAGAAGGAGCGCCGCGGCCGAGGCGACGAGGAGGCGCATCAGTCTCCGGCTCGGGCGAGGCGGAGCTGCGGCACTTCCGGCTCGGGAGGCCGTTCCTCCTCCTGCTTTTGCTGCTTTTGCTGCTCTTCCTCTTCCTTCTGCTCCGCGGCCCTGACGTCGGCGCGCTGCTGCTTGAGCGCGCGCTCGAGCGAGACGATGAAGTCGTGGCGGTTCGTCGCCGCGTTCGCAGCGGTCTCCTGGTCGACGACGCCGTCGACGACGAGGTCGATGAGCGACTGCGTGAAGGTCTGCATGTCGAAGAAGGCGCCTTCCTCGATCGCGTCGGTGATCGCCTCCGGCTTGTTCTCGCGGATCAGGTCGGCGATGCGCGTGTTGTTGACCATCACCTCGACCGCGGCGACGCGGCCGCCGTCGATCCGCGGCAGGAGCCGCTGGCTGATGACCCCGCGAAGGACGCCGGCCATCACCGAGCGGATCATCTGCTGCTTCGTCTCGGGGAAGAACTCGATCATCCTGCCGAGCGTCTCGGCGGCGTCGACCGTGTGCAGCGTCGAGAGCACGAGGTGACCGGACTCCGCCGCCTGCAGCGCGGTCTGCGCGGTCTCGGCGTCGCGGAGCTCGCCGATCAGGATCACGTCGGGGTCCTGGCGGAGCGCCCGGCGGAGCGCCTGCATGAAGTCGGTCGTGTCGAGGCCGATCTCCCGCTGGTTGACGATGCAGGAGTGGTCGCTGTGCAGCACCTCGATCGGGTCCTCGATCGTGACGATGTGCTGCTGCCGCGTCTTGTTCATGTGGTCGATCATCGCGGCGAGCGTCGTCGTCTTTCCGGAGCCGGTCGCGCCGGTGACGAGCACGAGGCCGCGGTGCTCCTCCGCGAGGCGGC
>JBKOVW010000304.1:0-8670 GCA_046724095.1 Actinomycetota bacterium
CCAGTCGAACTTCTCGACCGCGCGGTTCAGTCCGATCACGCCCTCCTGGATCAGGTCGCCCAGCTGCAGGCCGTGGCCCTGGTAGCGCTTGGCGATCGAGACCACGAGGCGCAGGTTCGAGTTGATCATCCGCTCCTTCGCCGCGACGTCGCCACGCTCGACGCGCTTCGCCAGCGCGACCTCCTCGGCCGCAGTGAGCAGCGGGTAGCGGCCGGCCTCGTTCATGAACAGCGTGAGGCTGTCGGTCGCACCGCTCACCGGCGCCACTGCGCGGGCGACGGGCTCGGCGTGGGGAGTCGAGATCACCTCGACGCCGCGCTCCTCGAGCTCGGCGCGGAGATGCGCGATCTCCTCGTCGTCCAGCTCGTGCTCGTGCGCGTACGCCTCGAGGACCTCCTCCTCGAGCTCTCCGAGCTCCTCCGCCTCGTCGACGAAGGCGCGGGGTTCCAGTTCAGCAAGCTTGGTCAGTTCAGTCACTCCTTCTACTTCTTCAAAGGACAGGCGCCGCGCCTGGTCGGCGCCTACACCATTTAGAACGCTCCTGGGCAGTCCGTTATTCCGTACTACAGCAGGACTTGCCTGGTTTTCTGGTGGGTCAGGATCTTCCTCTTGACCCTCTGGAGCGCGTTGTCAATCGTCTTCGTGTCGCAGCCCAACTCCTCTGCCATCTGCTCGTACGACGACCCCTCCAAGTAGAGACGTAAAGCATCGGCTTCTAGTTGGGAGAGGCCACTACCTAGAGTGAAGACTAGGCTCTGGAGCTCCTCCGTGGAAATGACACAAACGGAGGGATCGTCGACGCTCGGCCCGGGCAGGGCGTCCCCGAGGGTGCACTCGCTGTCGGAGTCCTGGCCGGCCGGCGTGTGGCTGAACGAGACGTAGGTGTTGAGGGGGGCGTGCTTGAACCGGGTCGCGGTCTTGATGGCCGTGATGATCTGGCGGGTAACGCAGAGCTCCGCGAAGCTGCGGAAGGAGGTCTCCTTGTCGGCCCGGAAATCCCGAACGGCCTTGTACAGGCCGATCAGGCCTTCCTGGACGAGATCCTCCGAGTCGCCGCCGGCGAGGAAGTACGAGCTTGCCTTCAGCCGCACGAAGCCCGTGTAGCGGCGGATGAGCACGTCGAGCGCGGCACTGTCGCCGTTGCGCGCGCGGAGCACCAGCTGCAGGTCTTCGAGCTCTCGTTGGGCCTTCTGCGCGGTAGTTGCGGCGGGCCGTGCGGCCATCTGGCGTCCCCCGGTGTCAGGGGTGAGGAGTAACTCTCACCCTTAGGTTGAGGGAGACCATAGCAAGGTCCGCCGCTCTTTACAAGGGGTTTGCAATGGACCCAGGATGTTACGAACATATGTTCGCGTCACTCGGAGAACGGCAGCTGCGTCGCGCCTGTCGCGACTTCCCACAGGTAGCCCTCGGGATCGGCGAAGTAGCCGCCGTAGCCTCCCCAGGAGGTGCGTTGAGCGCGCTTGACGATCGTGCCGCCCGCCGCCTGCGCCTCGGTGAGCACCTCCTCGACGCGCTGCTCTGACCGGACGTTGTGCGCCAGTGTGATACCGCGAAAGCCGCTGCCGTCGGTAGGAACCGCGGCGTCCTCGGCCAGCTCGTCCCACGGATAGAGCGCGAGGGCCGTCGCTCCGCCTTCGAGGAGGAAGCACACCCAGTTGTCGTCCTCCTGCTGAACGGGCCAGCCGAGGCCTTCGGCGTAGAAGCGGCGCGCTTCCGACAGGTCTCGTACGCCGAGCGTGATCACGGCGACGTGCGGCTTCATCCGGCCCCGCCCAGGATCTCCCGCACCATGTGCCGCCCGTTGTCCGCAAGCTCCGGATTCGTCTCCGTGTAGTACGGAACCTGCAGCAGCCCGCAACAGAGCGCCCAGCCCCGGCCGCGCGCCCAGGTCGCCTCGTCGAATCCCGCCTCCGCACGGAAGCTCCTTCGTACATGCGACGGGAGCACGCTCCACGCGACGATCGCGTCACAGGCCGGGTCGCCCACCCCGAGCAGCGACCAGTCGATCACCGCCGCAAGGCGGTCCCCGCGCAGCAGCAGGTTGCCGCGGAGCAGGTCGCCGTGCGTCCACACGGGCGGGCCGTCCCAGGGAGGCGCGGCGAGCGCGGCGTCCCATGCGTCGGTGAGCGCATGTGAGTCGAACTCGCCGGCGACGTCGCCGATCGCCCGCCTGACCTCGCCGTCGCGCTCGGCCAGCGGGCCCGCACGCGACCCCCGGCGCGTGTCGCGGAGCCCGAGGCCGCGGACGGCGGCGACGAACCGGCCCGCGTCGCGGGCCAGCTCCTCTGGCTGCGCGATCGCTCCGACGACCGGGTTCTCCCCTGGAAGCCACCGATAGATCCCCCACGTGTACGGATAACCGTCGCCCGGCGCGCCAGTCGCGAGCAGCTCCGGGATATCGACGGGGAGCAGCGGCCGCAGCTGCTCGAGCCACCGCGCGTCCTTCTCGATGTCGCGCGTCGCCCAGTCGATCCGCGGGAGCCGCACGACCAGGTCGTCGCCGAGCCGGTAGAGCGCGTGGTCCGTCCCGAACGACGGCACGCGCTCGACCGTCAGCTCGGACCAGTGCGGAAACTGCGCGCGAAGCAACCGCCGGACGAGCGCGCCGTCGGTGTGCACCTCGTCGGCGTGCATCTTCTGCATGCCGCTAGGCCGCACCGGCGAGGAGCTCGCCGACGCGCACCTGCTCGGTCAGCAGCCGCCGGAAGCGCGCCGGGTCACCGGCGACGTAGTCCCGGCAAAGCTCCCGTCCGGCCGCGTAGGTGAGGACATACGAGCGTGACGTCGGGTCCTGAAGGAACCGAATCTGATGCGCCGCCATGTCCGGCGCCACGAGGCCCCACCGCTCGATGTATTCCTGGACCGCCTCGGGCGACTCGCCGCGCTCGTACAGCAGCAGCGCGGCATTGACCGCTACCCAGCTGAGCGGCCGGCGCGCGCGTTCGACGGCGAGGGCGCCCTCGAGATCGAGCTCACCATCGACGGCCGCCACGGCCTCTTCGCCCCGCGACTCGAGGACGAGCTCCGGCGCGAGCGTCGCGATTCCTTCGGCAATCAGCGACTGAGCGGTCGGGAGCAGGACGATCGTCTCCTCGAGCAACCCGCGCTCGCGCGCGAGCAGCTCGTCCTTCAGGCAGCGCTCGGCGTGGTGGCCGGGATACGTCTCGTGAAAGGTGAGCTGCAGCGTCTCGAAGGCCGAATACGGGAGGTCGAGGTTCACGGAGATCGCGCTGCGGAACTCGCCGAGATACCTGCAGTAGGCGACCCACGGCTTGTTCCGTACGCTCTCGACGCGGACGTTCTCGCCCGCCGGTAGATCCAGCCGCCTGCTCGTCCACGCACGGCCGACGTCGACGACGTCCGAGACCACGCTCTCGATGCGGTCGGCGGGGACCTCGGTCGATCGCCGCCAGCGTTCGTACCGCTCGGAGAGCTGCCCGTCGCCCGGCAGGAGCCCTTCGAGCTCCTCGTGTGCGGCCGCGAACACCGCCTCATCGGTGAACGTCGGCCGGACGCCGTAGCAGCGCTCCACCTCGTCGGCGTACGGCACCGCTTCCCCGGCGAGGACGCCCGCGAAGGTGCGGACGCCGACGACCTGGTCGTGGAGCCAGCCGTCGTCCAGGTCGTCGAGGAGGGACTCGGCTTCCCCGACGAGCCGGCGCGGATCGGCCGGCGGCGCGACCTTGACTCGCGTAGCCAGCTCCGGCGGGCCGAAGTACGAGTCGACGATGCCGTCGACATGACGGTCGAGCCGAAGCCCGAGCTCGAGATATCGCTCAGCGGCGGTGCCGCTCACGCTTCGAGCCTAGACCGCCAGTGCAACGGGGCGCACGGGCACCTCCGCCGCGAGCACCTCCAGCGCTTCACGCAGCTGGTCGTTCAATTCCTCTTCGACGAGCGCGCCTGTCTCGTCGAACTTCGCCGGGGCGTGGCCGACGGCCACCTCGGCCTCGACGACGCGCGCGCCGGCTGTCGCGAGCACCTTCCGGAGCTCCGCCTGCGCCCACACGGCGCCGAAGGCGCCCGTGCTGGCGCCGACCACGAGCGCCGGCTTTCCGCGCAGGACGCTCGTCGCCACCGGCCGCGAGAGCCAGTCGACCGCGTTCTTCAGCTGGCCAGGAACGGAGGCGTTGTACTCGGGCGTCGCGAACAGCATCAGGTCCGCCCCGGCGACGGCCGCGCGCAACGACGCGACCGCTTCGGGAGTCGGCCCCGGCTCGTCGTCCTCGTCGAAGGGCGGGACGGCCTTCAGCTCGTCCCAGATCTCCAGCTCCGCGAACGGAGGGAGAAGCTCCTCCGCGGCGCGGAGGAGCTTCGTGTTGTACGAGTCCCGGCGCAGGCTGCCCGAGATCCCGAGAACCTTCATGGCGCTAGGCCCCCTGGACGAAGTAGAGCTCGGCGACGAGCTTCACCTCGTGCTGCAGCGCCGGCTGCCCGTTCGGCAGCGTCATGTTCCAGTTCAGGCCGAACTCGGTGCGGTCGACGGTCGTGTCGAGCTTCACGTTGACGCGCTCGTTGCCGAACGCGTCCGTGATCGGGCCGGCGATCGTGCCGACGAGCTCGACCGGCTTCGTCGTGCCGCGGATCGTGATCTCGCCGGCGACCTTCAGCTCGTCGCCCGCCCGCTCGATCGAGGTCGAGCCGAATGTCAGCTCCGGGTAGCGCTCCACGTCGAAGAACTCCGGCGACTGCAGGTGCGCCGCGAGGTTCTCGTCCTTGACGTCGACGCTCGCGACGCGCGCCGAGCCCGAGAGGCTGCCCGCGGTCAGCTTGGCGTCCACGTCCGTGAAGTGGCCACGGAACGTCCCGGCCAGATAGGGAAGCTCGAAGCCGATGGTCGAATGGACCGGGTCGAGGACCCAGGTGCCGGCGGGCAATGCCGTCCGGATCTCCGTCAAAACTGCCATTTCCCACTCCTCCTTGAGTGCGATACAATTGAGTACGCAAGCAATCGTAGCGAGGAAAGATTGTCTAGTCAAGTATTGAGAGAGCAAGCACCTGCGGTCGAGGCCTGGATCCAGCTGGTCCGCGGACAGTCGGCGGCCGTCGGGGCGATCAATGCCCAGCTCGTGGCAGACCACGGGCTGACGGTCAACGACTTCGAGTGCATGCTGCTCCTCGCCAGAGCCGAAGAGCGGCGGATGCGACGCGTCGACCTGGCCGAGCAGCTGATCCTGACCGCCTCCGGCGTCACCCGGCTGCTCGACGGGCTCGAGAAAGAGGGCTGGGTCGACCGGGCGGCGTGCGCGAGCGACCGCCGCGTGACCTACGCCGTCCTCACCGACGAGGGCCTCGCGAAGCTCCGCGAGGCTTCGACCTCACACGTCGCGGACCTGCGGACGTTCTTCGAGTCGCGCTACACGAACCAGGAGCTCGAGCAGCTCGCCGAGCTGCTCGGCCGGCTCGGCGCGGACGCATCCGAGCTCGACTGCTCGGTCGACTAGCCCCCGCGACGCATCCGCTCGAGCTTCGCCCGCGTCTCGGGATCGAGCGTGTCCCGCAGGTGGTGCGGCGGGTTCTCCCGGTGGGTCACCGCTTCCATGTCGCCGAGGAACGTCGCGGAAGAGCGCTTCTGTACTTCCTGCCCGGAGGTGCCGCGCACGGCGACGTCCGACGAGACCAGGCAGACCTCCTCCGTCGCGCGGTTCTCGGCGGCGAGCCGCTCGAGCAGGGAGTCGGCGTTCGCGGCGTAACGGACTTCGAGCGGGCCGTACGACTCGTCCTCCCCGCTCCCGTCGAACACGAGCACACCGCGTGCGCCCTTGAGCGCGACGAAGCTGGCGAGCTCGTCGCGCAGCTGGCGCAGGTCCTCGTAGTTCCCCGCGTGGAACAGGTTGTGTCCATCGAAGAGGTACAGCGTCGGCTCAGGCATCGCGCTGCCGCTTCGCCTCGTACAGCAGCAGTGCCGCAGCCACGCTGACATTCAGCGACTCGACCGCTCCCTGCATCGGGATCGAAACGACGTCGTCGCAGGTCTTGCGCACGAGCGGACGCAGCCCCTTTCCCTCGGCCCCGAACACGAGCGCGACGCCGCCGCTGAGATCCGTCTGCCACATCGGCGGCGCGCCGTCGCCGACCGCGCCGAAGACCCACAGGTCGCCGCGCTTCACCTCGCCGAGGTAGCGCGCGAGGTTCGGGACGACGGCGACCGACACATGCTCGACGGCGCCGGCCGACGCGCGGCAGACCGCCGGCGTGACCGTCGCCGCCCCGTGTGCGGGGACGACGACGCCGGTCGCGCCCGCGCCGTCGGCGCTACGGATGACGGCGCCGAGATTGCGCGGATCCGTCACCTGGTCGAGACACGCGAGCAGCGGCCGCTCCTGCGCCGCGAGCTCCGATCCGTCCGCGTACTTGTACGGCTCGCACCACGCAAGCACGCCCTGGTGGTCGCGCGTGCCTGCCGCCTCGCTCAGCTCGCGCTCGAGCTTGGTTTGCACGCGCGGACGATCGACGTCGCGCAGCCATGCCTCCGCCTTCTGCGCGCGCTCAGTCGCCCAGAGCTCGAGCACCTCGCGGCGACCGCGCAGCGCCTCGCGCACGGGTCGCCGGCCGTACACCTGCTCGCGCGTCACTTCGGAACGAGCTGGAAGCCCTCGGCGACGTCACGCGCTTCCCAGCCGGCGGCTTCGATCTCGGCACGAAGCTTGTCTGCGAGGTCGAAGTTCCGTGCCGCGCGAGCAGCCTGCCGTTGCTCGGCGAGCAGTACGACGTTCGAAGGTGCTTCGCGCCTTTCCGCAAGCGACGCTAGTCCGAAGACGTCCAGCGCACGCTGCAGCAACTCGTGGTCGCGCCAGCCATGGAGAACCGCGAGCGCCTCCGGCGTGTTGAAGTCATCCTCGAGCGCAGCGGCCAACTCGTCCCACTCGCCGACCGGTTGCGACTCGCCGCGGAAGATCTCGCGAAAGCGTTCGACGCGCGCCTGCGCGGCCTCCATCACCTCGTTCGAGAAATCGATCGGCTTCGACCAGTGGCCCGTCATGAAGAAGAGCAGCACAGCCTCACGGCCCCAGCGCTCGACCACGTCCTTCAGCGAAGCGATATTGCCGACCGACTTCGACATCTTCTCGCTGTCCAGCCGCAGCAGGCCGTTGTGCAGCCAGATGCGGGCGAACTCGCGCCCGGCGGCCTGCGACTGCGCGCGCTCGTTCTCGTGATGTGGGAAGACGAGGTCGAGCCCGCCCAGGTGGAGGTCGAAGCTGGGCCCGAGGAACTTCTCCGCCATCGCCGAGCACTCGATGTGCCAGCCCGGCCGGCCGCGCCCCCAGGGCGAATCCCACCAGGTGTCCTCGCCCTCTTTGTTCGCTTTCCAGAGCGAGAAGTCGCGCGGGTCCTGCTTGAGCGGGTTCGGCTCCTGCTCCTCGACCTGGTCAGGGCGCTGGCCCGAGAGGCGGCCGTATGTCGGAAAGCGGGCGACGCTGAAGTAGACGTCGCCGCCGGACTCGTACGCGAAACCGTCGCTTATCAGCTCCTCGATGAGGGCGATGATCTCGGCGATCGTCTGCGTCGCCTTCGGCTCGTGGTCCGGGCGCCCGAGCCCCAACAGGTCTGTGTCCTCGACGTACCATTGCGCGGCGTTTGCCGCGAGCTCGGCGCTGTGGTTCGGCGCTGCCTCGTAGATGCGGTCGTTGACGTCGGTGATGTTCTCCACGAGCGTGACGTCGTAGCCGCGCGACTGAAGCCATCGCTTCAGCCACAGCGACAGCACGTACGGGCGCGCATTGCCGATGTGGATGCGTTGGTAGACGGTCGGTCCGCACGTGTACATCCCGATCCGCGCCGGCGGCTCCGGCAACTGCACCTTCTGTTTCGTGAGCGTGTCAGAGAGCCGCATCGATCCTGCGCAGCGTCTCGTCCCGCGGCAGCGCCGCGATCACAGTCCAGAGCTCCGGCCCGCGCTCCCGCCCGGTCAGCGCGACGCGCAGCGCGCGCAGGTTACCGCCGACCGCCTTCAGCTCCCGCAGGAGCGCGCGCGCGTCGACGTTGCCGTTGCTGCGCTCGAGCAGCTCGCGGAAGCGCTCGAGAGTCTCCGGCGCGTCGACCTTCGCGGGCGCAGGAGGCGTCAGGATCGCGCGCGCGTACTCACGCGCCTCGTTTAGGTCGCGCGCGCCGCGCAGCGCGGGGACGACTTCGACCGGCGCATTCGCGGCGGCCGCGAGCTCCTCGTCGCCCATCGACTCGATCGCCTCGATCGCCAGCCGTCGGACGCGCGGCAGGTCGTAGTGCACGTCGTGGTGCGGCAGGCCGAGCTCCTCGAGATAGCGGCGGACGGCGGCGCCGGGGATGCCCGCCTCGCGCAACGACGCGACGGTTGCCCCCGGTGCGCGCTTCGCGAGCTTCTTGCCGTCCTCGCCGAGGATCAGCCCGTGATGCACGAACTCCGGCGGGCTCGCGCCGAGCGCTTCGAACAGCCGACGGTGCAGCGCCTCGTTCGGGCGGTGGTCGGAGCCGCGGACGATGTGCGTGATCCCGAAGTCGACGTCGTCGACGACCGTCGCCAACTGATAGGTCGGACTGCCGTCCGGCCGCAGCAGCGTGATCCCGTCGAAGCGCTCGCCGAGCTGCGCGCCGGCCTCGCGGTGCCGCTCCGCACGGTCGCTCTGGCGCACCGGCCCCTCGTCCCACTCCAGCCCGAGCCAGCGCAGGTCGCGGATGATCTCGTCCTCCCCG
>JBKOVW010000377.1:0-13391 GCA_046724095.1 Actinomycetota bacterium
CGTCTCGCCTGCAACGGCGGACCGGCGCTCGCGCCTGACGAAGCCCTTGCGCTCGAGCGCGTGCAACGCACCCGACGCGTCACGCCCGCCGACGCCCCCCGACCAGAAGAGCTTCCCGAGCACAGCCGCGTCCTGCAGCACGCGCTTCTCCTCGTCGGGCAGGCCGTCGAGGCGCGCGGCGATGATCCCCTGCACGTTCTCGGGGACGACGACGTCGCCGCGCTCCAGGAAGAGCCGCGCGAACTGCTCCGCGTAGAGCGGATTGCCGCCCGCCTGCTCGAGGAGCGCCGCCTGGGTGTCGGCCGGAAGCAACGTCCGTTGCAGCACGGCGGCGATGACCCGCGCTGCGTCGGCGTCGTCGAGGGGCGAGAGCGCGAGCGTCGTCGCATTCAGCTTCCCGCCGCCCCAGTCCGGCCGGCGATCGAGCAGCTCCGGGCGCGCACTTGCGAGGAGCAGCAGCGGCACGCCGCTCGCCCAGTCGGCCAGGTGGTCGACGAAGTCGAGCAGGCCGTCGTCGGCCCAATGGAGATCCTCGAACACGAGCACGAGCGGGTGCTGCTCGGCGAGGCCCTCGAAATACGTGCGCCACGCGGCGAACGCCTCCTGGCGATCGAGGGCGGCGTCGTCGGAGAGGCCGAGCAGCGTCTCGAGATGGCGGCGAACCCAGTCGCGCTCCCCGGCGGCGACGACCTCGGCAACGGAGGCGCGCAGCTTGTCG
This sequence comes from Actinomycetota bacterium, assembly GCA_046724095.1. Classification (GTDB taxonomy): domain Bacteria; phylum Actinomycetota; class Thermoleophilia; order Gaiellales; family Gaiellaceae; genus 3-1-20CM-4-69-9. The sequence continues at coordinate 719 of JBKOVW010000377.1, forward strand.
GCGGCGATCTCCGGCGCGTCGTTCTCGTTGATGCCCGCCTGTGCCTTGACGATCTCGCCGACGGCCCAGAAGCTGACGCCGGACCCGTACGGGAGCGCGCGACCTTGCCGCCACCAGATCAGCTCGGGCATCTCCTCGATGCGCTGGAAGAGCTCGGCGACGAGCCGCGACTTGCCGATGCCCGGCACGCCGACGAGCGTCACGAGCTGCGGCTCGCGCTGGCCGACGGCGCGGTCAAATGCGTCGAAGACGGCAGCGAGCTCGCGCTCCCGCCCGACGAGCGGTGTGACGACACGCTGCTCGAGGTCCATCCCGAGGCGTGACTTCGCCTGCACGGCCTCCCACACGGCGATCGGCGCCGACTTACCCTTCGCGGAGACGGGCTCGTGCTCGGCGTAGTCGATGCGATCGCGCGTCGCGCGCCACGTCGCCTCGCCGGCGAGGATCCCGTTCACCGGCGCGGCCGACTGCAGCCGCGCCGTCGTGTTCACGACGTCACCCGAAGCCATGCCCTCGCCGGCCTCGGGACGCGCCCCGAGGGCGATCAGCGCCTCGCCCGTGTTCACCGCGATGCGGAGCTGCAGGTCGGCCTCCTCCTCGCGGACCCAGTCGCGGATCGCGAGCGCCGCCCGGACCGCGCGCTCGGGATCGTCCTCGTGCGCGAGCGGTGCGCCGAACAAAGCGACGACGGCGTCCCCGATGAACTTCTCGACGGTCCCGCCGAAGCGCTCGAGCTCGCCGCGGAGGCGCTGGTGGTACGGTGCGAGCAGCGCGCGCACGTCCTCGGGGTCCATCTGCTCCGCGCGCGAGGTGAAGCCGACGAGGTCGGCGAACAGCACGGTGACGACCTTGCGCTCCTCACGCCCCGGCGCCTCGTCGAAGGGGTTACCGCACGAGAAGCAGAAGCGAGCGCCGGCCGGGTTCTCCTGCCCGCAGTTCGGACAACGCATCGGCCAAGCGTAGTGCTACGGCAGGCGAGGAGACCAGGCGGCGGACAGCAAGCCCGCCGCGATCAGCAGCCCTGCCGCGGCGGCGAGGAACCCGTACGTGATCTCGGTCTTGCCGGGCTTGCGGCCGAGCCGCGAACCGAGCTGCGAGTACGCCTCCTTGAGCGACTCCGCGTTGCGGGCGGCGAAGAACTCCCCGCCCGTCCGGTTCGCGATCGCGCGCAGCGTGTCCGGATCGGGCGGGACCGGCACCCGGCGCCCGAACCCGAAGCCGCCCGGAAAGCCCTGCGACGGACGCTGACCGCCGCCGAACTGCAGGGTGCCGTTCGGCGTTCCGAGCGCAACCGTGTAGACGGGGATGCCCGCGTCGCGGGCGCGATCTGCTCCCTCGAGCGGCAGCAGCTGGCCGCGGGTCTGCGCTCCGTCTGACAGGAACAGGATCGAGACGAGGCCGCGCGTCGGCCGCGACGGCGCCGCCGTCACCGACGCGAGGTTGCCGTTCCCGCCGCCGACCGCTTCCTGGCCCAGGCGGACCGCCTCGGCCAGCGCGTCGCCGATCGCCGTGCCGCCGAAGCTCGGGTACCACTGGATGGTGTCGAGCGCCGTGCGCACGAGACCGTGATCCGTCGTCGGCGGCGCAGCAACCGCGGGATCGCCGGCGAACGCGATCAGCCCCACCTGCAGCCGGTCGGGCACCTTCTTCAAAAATTCGCGCACTGCCTGCGCCGCCGCGCCGATGCGGGAAGGCTTCACGTCCTTCGCCTCCATCGAGCGGGAGACGTCGATGACGAGGATCACCGTCGCCCGGTCCTTCGGCACGAGGGTCGTGCGCTGGGGGCGTGCCATGCCGATGCACAGCGCGGCAAGCGCGAGTAGGAACAGGACGAGCGGGACGTACTGGCGCCAGACGCGGCCGCGCACGACGCCGGCGAGCACGTCCACGTTCGTGAACCGGATCGCGTAGCGCATGCGCCGCCGCTCGGCGAGCACGTACAGCGCAATCGCCAGCGGAATCACCAGCAGGGTGACCAGCAGGAGCGGGCGCTCGAAGGTCACGACCCGCCTCCGCAGACAGCCCCGACCTGCACGACCGCCCTGACGCCAGCGAGCGCTGCGCCTGCGCGTGCACGCACCTCGACGCGGTTGCCGCGCAAGCTGCGCGACGCGCTCACGCTCTGCACGAGCGCCGAGCTCGGCGGGGACGATGTGTAGAAGCCGATCGCATGCCAGCCTGAGATGAGCCGCTCGCCGGCGGCACACGCGGCAACTGCCCGAATGCTGGCCGCACGCAACGTCACCGTCCGAACGCGCCGGATCGTCGGCTGGCCGGGCGGGACCGCCTGCAGTTTGCGATATGGCACCGGCCCGGTCCCGCCGCCGGCTACGGGGATACAGCCGAGATGCGGACGAAAGGTCGGCGTGCGCGGCGGCGAGCCGGTGTAGACGCCGCGGAAGACGACCGAGCGCGACGTCGTCGTTCCCGGGCCGACCGGGCTGCCGATCAGCCCGAGGAAGTCGAGGTCGATCGCCGCGTTGCTCAGTTCGGCGTCCAGCCCGCCGGCGACGAACCCGCGCGGGCACGAGAGCTGGAACTGGACCCCCGGGCGCGAGTTGCTGACCTCGCCGGGGACGACCACCCACGGGCCTCGCACCTTCACGCAGACCTGCAGGCCGCGGCATTCGTTCGTCGCACCCGCGGGCGCCGCCGTCGCGCCGACTGCGGCGAGCACCGCCGCGAGCAGGAGCAGGCGCTTCACGGGACCCTCCGGAACCACAGCGCCGAGAGCCCGCCGCCGATCAGGAGCAGCGCAGCCGATCCGCCGGCGAAGAGGTTCGTCACCTCACGCGACTCCCTGCGGCTGCCGAGCCGGGAGCCGAGGTGCTGGTAGACGGTCCGCAGCCGCGCCGCATCGGGCACGGCGTAGAAGTGGCCGCCCGTGGCCTGCGCAACGGTGCGCAGCGTGGCCGGGCTCGTCGGGACTCTCATCGCTGCCTTGAGCCCTCCGGCGAGCGGCACGGTGATCGCCCCGTTCGGCGTGCCCACGAGCACCGAGTAGACCGGAATGTGCGCCTGCCGGGCGCGCTGCGCCGCCGCGGCGGGCGACGTGCGGCCGGTGAACTGCGCGCCGTCGGAGATGACGATGATCGCGGCGGGCGGCTTCGACCCGTCCGATGCGCGCTGCCGTCCGGCGATGCGCGTCGCCAGGGCGACGGCGTCTCCGAGCGACGTCCCCTCCGCGGTGTGCAGGTTGCGGAGCGCGGTCACCGCGAGCTCGCGGTCGTCGGTCGGAGGCAACGCGACGTACGCGCGTCCGGCGAAGCCGACGATCGCGAGGCGGTACTTCTTCGGGAGCTGGTCGAGAAACGCGCGCGCCTCCCTGCGCGCCGCCTCGAGGCGCGTCGGCTTGACGTCGTCGGCACTCATCGACAGCGACGTGTCGATGACGAGGATCGCGGTCGCCTCCTCGCGCTTCACGCTCATCATCGCGTGCGGCCTCGCGACGCCGACGACCATCGCCGCCAGCGCGATCAGCAAGATCGCGAGCGGCAGGTGCCGCCGCCAGCGCGGGGATGAGTCGACGAGGTTCGGCAGCAGGCCGGGTGTCGTGAACCGCGACGCGTAGTCGTTGCGCCGCCGCTCGCGCCACGCGTAGAGCGCAATCAAGAGCGGCACGACGACCAGTCCGACGAGGGCGAGCGGCCACTCGAAGCTCACCGGCGGCGCCCCCTGCGGAGAAAGACCGCGAGCGAGCGCAGCCAGTCGCCCGACGTCGAGAGCACGACGTGGCGCGCACCTGCCGAGACGAGCGTGCGCGCGACCTGCGCGCGCTCCTCCGCGGCAGCTGCGGCGAAGCGCGCGCGCAGCTTTGCGCTGCGCGTATCGGCGCGAACCTGGCGGCCCGTCTCGGGATCGACGAGCCAGAGGACGCCCGCGTTCGGCAGCTCCTGCTCACGCGGGTCGCGGATCTCGATCGCGACGACCTCGTGCCGGCCGGCGAGCTCGACGAGCGGGCGCTTCCAGTCGAGCGGGCCGCGGAAGTCGCTGACGACGATCACGACCGCGCGCTGCGTCGCCATGGCGCCGGTGCGGCGGAGCGCTGCGCCGAGCTCGGTCGCGCCGACGCGCTCCTGCTCCTGCGGCTGCTCCTCCCGCAGCGCGTCGAGCAGGCCGATCAGGCCGAACCGCCCCTGGCGCGGCGGAAGCCAGCGCTGGCTCTCGTCACCGAACGTGACGAACCCGAGCCGGTTCCCTCTTCGCGTCGCGATGTGCCCGACCGCGATCGCAACGCCTTCCGCCACGTCGGCCTTGCGCCGCTCGGCCGTTCCGAACTGCATCGAAGGAGACGTGTCGAGCACGAGCCACGTCACGAGCACGCGCTCTGCAAGGTGCACGCGCACGTGCGGCTCGGCGGTACGCGCGGTCACGTTCCAGTCGATCAGCCGCACGTCGTCGCCGAAGACGTACGGCCGGACCTGCGCGAGCTCGGTTCCCTCGCCCAGCAGATTCGACCGATAGTCGCCGGCGAGCAGCCCTCCGACGCGGCGGCCGATGCTGACCTCGAGCGCGCGAAGCAGCGCCTCGGGCAGCGGTCCGGGCCCCGGGCGCTCGGGCGTCGGCTCGGCCCGGAGCGCGCGGAACGGCGTCACGCGACGTTCGGTCTCGCGAGATCGGTGGCCGGCACCGGCACCGCCGAGAGGACGCGGTCGAGGATCGCGTCCGGCGACATCTCCTCGGCGAGTGCCTGGTACGTGAGCACGAGCCGGTGGCGCATTGCGTCCTTCATCAGCGCCTGCAGGTCCTCGGCGAGGACGTAGTCGCGCCCGCGGATGAGGGCGAGCGCACGCGACGCCTGCACGAGGCTGATCGGCCCGCGCGGGCTGGCGCCGAAGGCGATGTATTCCTTCAGCTCGTTGCCCGGCGCGCGCGTCGCCGTCGCGAGGTCGACCGCGTAGCTGACGAGCGCGGGGTCGACGTAGATGTCGGCGACGAGCTGCTGGAGCGCCTTGAGGTCGTCGAGCGACAGCGCCTGGCGCAGGTCCGGCGGCTCGACCAGCTGGCGCTGCACGATCGTCAGCTCCTCGTCGTGTGCCGGGTAGTCGATCAGGATCTTGAGCATGAAGCGGTCGACCTGCGCCTCAGGCAGCGGATAGGTGCCCTCCGACTCGATCGGGTTCTGCGTCGCCATGACGAGGAACGGCTCCGGCACGGGATAGGTGGTGTGGCCGATGGTGACCTGCCGCTCCTGCATCACCTCGAGCAGCGCCGACTGCACCTTTGCCGGCGCGCGGTTGATCTCGTCGGCCAGCAGGAAGTTGCAGAAGACGGGTCCGAGCTCCGTGTCGAACGAGCCCTCACCGGCGCGGTAGATACGCGTCCCGACGAGGTCGGACGGGACGAGATCCGGTGTGAACTGGACGCGCGCGAACGTCCCGCCGAGGACGCCGGCGGTCGTTTTGATCGTCAGTGTCTTCGCGAGCCCGGGCACGCCCTCGATCAGCAGATGGCCCTGCGCGAGCAGACAGACGAGCACGCGCTCGAGCATCGCGTCCTGCCCTGCGATGACGCGCCTGATCTCGAAGAGCGCCTGCTCGAGGCGCTCCTGCGCCTCGCCGGTCGCGGACGTCGACTGCTCGCTCACCCCTGCCTCCCTGTTCGTTGGTACAGAGTCATATACGACAGCAGTCCAATCTAAGTTTCTCCTGAGAGCGTAGGCTTTCAGGCATGACTAAATTCCTGATCGAACGCACCTTCTCCGTCGGGCAGGATCAGATGGGGGACATCGGCAAGCGCTCGCGCCAGCTCACCGAAGGCGAGTTCCAGGAGATCACGTGGCACCACAGCCATGTGGTGGTCGACGGCGACGGCAATGTCAGGACGTACTGCGTCTACGAGGCGCCCGACGAGGACGTCATCCGCCGCCACTCCGAGAAGCTCGGCTGGCATCGGGTCGACGGTATCTACGAGATCGCCGGCGACGTCACTCCGGACGATTTTCCGCTGACCTAGGCCCACCCCGCCCGGCCAGCATCTCGGGCAGGTGCAGCGCAGCCTGCGCCGCGACGGCGTAGCGCTTCGCGATCTCGCGGCGTAGCTCGCGATCGTCCTCGGGAATGACGCTCAGCGCTTGCTCGTAGTACTCGGCGGCCTGCTCCTTCGCCCAGCCGCGGTTCGCCTGGTCGCCGGCGGCGGTGTAGTAGCGGGCGGCACGCTCGAGGTCGCCGGCTTCGTGCCAGTGGTTGCCGAGCGCCGGAGCGACATCGCCTGTCTCGGCCACGGCCTCCTCGAGGAACAGGGCGATCGCCTCGTGGCGCTCGCGCCGGCGTGCGCGCGGAAGCGTCGCGTACGCGACCTCGCGGATCAACTGGTGCTTGAACGTGAACTGCGGATGCTGGGCGCCGAGCCGTGAGATGGGGTCTCGCCGGATCAGGTCGCGCCCCTCGAGTGCGTCGAGCGTCTCGGCGGTAGCCACGCCGACCGCGCCCGGCCAGAAGACCTTGCCGGCGACCGATGCGTCGAGCAACGCTTCTCTTTCCGCCGCAGGCAGCGCGTCGATGCGCGCCGCGACGATGTTCCTGATGCTCGTCGGCAGGTGCCCGGACTCGGCACGCCCCTCCGCGAGCGACGCGACGAGCTCCTCGACGAACAGCGGATTGCCCTCGGCCGTCTCGGCGAGCTCTTCGATGCGCTGTTCCGGAGCGCCCGCCGTCTCGAACAGGCGCCGCGCGAGCTCCGCCGCCTCCTCGTCGCCCAGGGGCTCGAGCTGCACCGCCGTGTACGCCGGGAGCCCGCCGCCCCACGCCGGACGCGACGACAGGAGCTCGGGGCGCGCCTGTGTGAGCAGCAGCAGCGGCACGTCGCGAACACGCGACGCGAGCATCTCGAGCAGGTCGAGCATGCTCGACGCTGCGAGGTGGATGTCCTCGAACACGAGCAGCGTGGGCTGCTCGACGGCCAACGCCTCCACGTAGCGGCGCGCCGAGTAGAAGAGCGTCTGCCGGTCGCCGGCGGTTCCTTCGCGCCCGACACCGATGAGCATCGCCAGATGCTCGGCCACCTCCCGAGCATCCCCGGCACGCAGCGCGGCCTCGACGGCGCGCTCCAGCTTGGCGCAGGCGACCTCCGTCTCGTCGATGTCGAAGATGCCGACCATCTGCTTGATCTGCCCGGCGAACGATCCGTACGGGGTCATCTCGCCATACGGGAGCGACCGGCCCCACACCACGCGCCCGTCGCGTTGCTGCACCGCCTTGGTGAGCTCGGAGCTGAGCCGGCTCTTGCCGATCCCGGCGGGGCCGAAGACAGTCACTAGCTGCGGCCGCCGGTCGGCGACGACGCGCTCCCAGATGCGGACGAGCGTCTCCAGCTCCGAGGCACGGCCGAGCATCGGCGCAGCGGCCGACGCTCCTGCGCCGAGGTCCGCGCGTCGGCCGAGCGCACGCCAGACCGGTACGGGGTGCTGCTTGCCCTTCGCGAGGACGGGCTCGACTGCCTCGTACGCGATCGCATTGCGCGTCGCGTGGTAGGTCTCCTCGCCGACGAGGATGCCGTTCACGGGCGCGGCCGACTGCAGGCGCGCCGCCGTGTTCACGACGTCGCCCGACACGATGCCCTCGCCCTGCCCGGGGTTCGCAGCGACCCAGACGAGCGCCTCGCCCGTGTTGACGGCGATGCGGACGTCGAGATCCATCCCGTCGAGAATCGCCAGTGCCGCGCGCACCGCCCGCTCCGGGTCGTCCCCGTGCGCGACCGGCGCGCCGAAGACGGCCATCACGGCGTCGCCGATGAACTTCTCGACCGTGCCGCCGAACGACTCGATCGCCGAGCGAACGCGTGTGAAGTAGGGAGCCTGGATGGCGCGCACGTCCTCCGGGTCGAGCTGTTCGGAGCGCGCGGTGAAGCCGACGAGGTCGACGAAAAGGATCGTGACGATCTTCCGCTCCTCGACGAGCGCCGGGGCAGCCTCCGGCAGCGGGGCGGCGCACGCGTTGCAGAACCGGGCGCCCGGGGGATTCTCGTTGCCGCAGGTGGAGCAGATCTGCATAGACAGAGGCTACTCGCGCGCCGGCGTGCGTTTCTCGCGGCGCCAGAAAACGATTGCGGCGAGGACGGCCGCGAGCGCGACGGCTCCGGCGGCGATCGTGATCCGGTCCCGCGTCTTCGAGCCTCCGCTCGCGCCGCCGGCAGGCAACTGCTTACCGGACGCGGCCGCGAGCTTGCGGATCGCCTGCGTCGCGGCCTGCACCTGCTTCGTCGCGTCCTTGCCGGGCGGCGGGAGTGCATTAACGACGCGGATCCCCGCCGGGTCCGGCTTGCCGGCGATCGAGAAGCCGTATCCGTTCGGCATCACGACGAGCAGACGGTCGTGGTACTGGAACGACAGCTCGAGCCCGAGGAACTCGGCGTACTTCTGCGCCTGGTTGTAGAGGGAGAAGGCGGTGCCGAGGTCGTAGCGCGAGCCGATCACCGCGACCTTGATCTTGAAGCCCTTCTCGTCGGCTGCCCGGATCGTGTCCGCGAGCTCCTTCGCCGCGCCGCGGTCGACCTTCGCGTTGAACGGCAGGAAGCTGTCCTGCACGAGCAGGTAGTCGCTCGCCGGATCGCCGTTCGCACGCGCAACGGGAGGTGCGGCGAGCAACACCAGCACCGCGACGAAGGCGACGCGTCTAGCCAAGGACGTCCACGGCGAGCAGGACGACGACGAGGCACGCCGCGGCGCCGGCGAACAGCGCGACGAGCGCGGCGGTGAGGATCAGAGTGACGTTGCGGTTGCTCATCCGTTGGCCCGGTCGACGAGGAGAACGCTAAACGGCGCGCCGTTCTTCGGCGTGATGTCGAACGAGAGGCCCCAGTGCCCGACCATCACGAGCGCAGGCGCGGCGTGCGAGTACACGCCCGGCGACGTCTCGGTGAGGGCGTACGACTGGGTTCCCATCTCCATGTCGAGCATGGTCGCTCCGACCACGACCTCGGCGCCCGTGACCGGCTTGCCGCCCTTCGTGATCCGGAGCGAGAAGCTGTTCTCCGCCGCGGCCCGGTTCGGGCTCACGTGCAGCTCGACGCGGTACCCGTTCTTGGTCACGACCTCGGCCACCGGCCCGGGCCCGACGCGGGCGCTCGCGCTGCCGACCTTCGCCAGCGCTTTCGAGGGCGGCGGCAGGCTCGAGAGCACGGCCGCGGCGGCGACCGCGCTGACGACGAGCAGCACCTCGCCGGAGACGAGCCGGCGGAGCAACGTCGCGGCGCCCGGCCCCAGCTCGGGCCGCTCGCGATAGGCGAGCAGCCGCGGGCGCGTGCGCAACAGGTTCCCGGCCGCGAGCAGCATCGCCGTGCTCAGGAGGCCGATCTTCACGAGCAGCGTCTGCCCATACGACGTCTGCCAGAGCGACGCGAACGTGGGCAGGTGCACGAGCGAGGCGCCGATGCCGGAACCGATCAGGACGAGGACGGAGACGAAGGCCGTGTTCGAGAAGCGCGGCACGCAGACGACGAGGCCGGCCGTCCGGCGCGCGACCGGAAAGCTCCCCCACAGCACGAGCAGCCCGATGAGGCCGCCGACCCAGATCGAGCCGGCGCTGAGATGGAGCCAGTCGAAGAGCACCATCGCGCCGCGCGGCGATGTCTGCGCGGCGTGCCCGGCCAGCCCGGGCACGACCAGCACCGCGGCCGCGGCCGCCACGGCCCCGGTGACCGAGAGAATCTCCGCAATGGAACGCCGCTCGCGCTCGGGCCGGTCGATCCAGAGCGCGAGTCCCGCGGCGAGCGCAAAGAGGGCGAACACGATCTCGAGGTCGACCAGGCCGCGGCCGAACGCCGACGCGCGCAGGAGCGGGAACAGCGCGCTGAGATCGAACGCCGAGCGCAGCGCGAACTGCGCAGTCGCCATCACGAGGTAGACCGGGATGGCGATCAGGCCGACGACCGCCCCGATCCCGAAGGCCATGCCCAGCGGCCGCAGCCGCGACTCCGGCACGCGCCGGACGACGGGCCGCGCGGTGGCGATCCGCAGCACGAAGAGACCGATCGCAGCCATGATCGCGACGAACACGACGGAGCGAGCCGCGATCAATCGCGGCGTCGCCGCCGTCTCCGAGATCGAGGGAATGACGAACTGCGGCTGCGGGCCGGGATTCGGCCCGACGGCGAAGACGAACGCGCCGCGGACCGGATGCCCGTCGACCGAGATCACGCGCCAGTAGACGAGGTACCACCCCTCGCCGACGCGCTTCAGCGGAATGACCAGCGTCTTCGGGTCGGCGGCCGAGCGCCGCGGCGAGTCTGCGGTCTGCTGCTCGCCGGCGGCGTTCGTCACCGAGATCGCGGCGAAACGCGGCTCGACGGCCTCCGTGTACGTCAGCTGCACGACCGGCGGCGGGCGGTTGAGCACGACGTTTGCCCGGGGCACGGTTCGAACGAGCCCCGCGTGCGCCCAGGCGGACGCGGGCAGAGCCAGCGCAGCCACGGCCGCGAGCAGGACGAGCGTCGTGCGCAGGCGCAGGGTCACGCGACCGCGCGCCTCCCGCCCCCTGCGAACAGCCCGATGAACGCGACGACGAGCGCCAGCACGCCGACGACGAGCGCGACGATCGCAAGCGTGCTGCTCCCACCGCCGCCGAGGGACGACTTGAACTCGACCTGCGGCGCCGGTGCGTCTGACGACTCCGACCCGGACCAGTCGACGACGCTGCCGTCGGAGTACGTCTGCCGCACCTTGAACGAGTACGTCTTCGCCGAGTCGGCGGATGCAAGGAACTGGAACACGGCGTCCTCCTCGGTCGGGGTGTCACCGCCCGACCAGGTCACCTGCTGGATCCTCGTCTCCTCGCCGGAGCCCGTCGACTTCACGTCGCGCGTCCAGCCGGAAGACGGCACGAACGAGTCGATCGAGAAGCCGTCGGGCGGCGTCAGCTCGACCTTGGTGGTGGTCGCGTTCTCCTTCTCCGTCGGCACGGCGAGCGTGAAGAGCTGGCCGTGCTTGGTCAGCGCGACGGCCGGGCTCACCTCCGCATGCGCAAACGCGGATGCGGCCAAGACGAGCGCGCCGCCGATGGCGGCGACCAAAACGCCGATGCGAAACACCGTGTTTCTCCTTTCGTTGCCGGGTCAGGTCAAGCCGGCAACGGCGGCGCACGCGCCGAGGCAGCGCGGCCGACCGCCGCGATGCGGACTGCGGTCGCCTCGCCGAGCGTCGGCGCAGCGACGAACAGCAGCGCGGGCAGTTCCGCCGCGAGGCGCGCGAAGGTACGGCGCATCCACCCCGCGACGTGGCGCGCGGCGGCGATGACCGCCGCGGCGACGAACGACAGCCCCGTTTCGAACGGGAGCAGATCGCGATGCACAGGGCCCAAGAGGCAGTGCAGCCCGTGCCAGCCGAGACCCGCGCGCCAGTGGAGGTACGCCTCGAGCATGCCGCCGACAAAGCACGACGCCAGCGTCATGCCGGCTGCGAGCGCGCACGTCCGCACGACTGCGAAGCGCTCGGCAGCGCGCCGCTCGATCAGCGCGCGCTCGCGGACCGCAACCGAGACGAGCCAGCAGACCGTGACCGCGAGAACGGCGCAGATCCCGAGCGCGACGAGCGCGAGCGCCGGCACCGCCGGGCCGCCTGCCTGATGGCGCAGGAAGCGCGCCGACGGGTCCGGCACGGCCGCGTACGCGAGCGTGCGTGCGACGAGCACCACCAGGATGACTGCAACGGCGCGAATCATCGGACGTTCAGGGTAAAGGGTGCAGTCAGCACGCGGCCGTCCGCCTTGGTCTGCAGGAAGAGCCGCCACGTGCCGCTGACGGGAAGCAGCACGCCGACTCGGAGCACGCCGGGCTTCGTCTCCGTCCCGACGACGCGCGAGCCGCCAAGCACGGACGTGCAGCCGCTCGTATTCGCCGAGCACACGTGCGTGTGGAAGTAGTCGAGCGTCCCGGCACGGAAGAAGATCGCGTGCGCGAGCGCCCCGAACCACGGTGTGAACCTCGCGGGCGAGCCGTCCGGCCTCGTCACGTGCAGGGTCAGGAAGTTCGGCTGGATCGCGCGCAGCTTCGGCTTCCCCTGCAGCGCGAAGCGGTAGCCGTCGACGATCACCGCCGGGCGGAACGGCGGCAACGGCGCGCGCCCCGCCTTGCCCGGCACGGTGATCCACCGCGTGAGCTGGAAGTTCCGCAGCGGCCCGCTGAGCGCCGGGTAGGCATCGACCACGGCCTTGTAGCGACCGGGAGTCGGGAACGTGACGGTCTGCCTGAACGTCCCGTCGGCCTGGGGCTTCGGGTGATGGTGGATGATCGTGCCGAGGTCACTCCGCACGATGATCAGGTGCACGCCGGTGTGCGGTCCGCTGCCGGTGCGGTAGTCGGTGAGCGGCGCACCCGAGGGCTGGTCGATCCGGAACGAGAGCGTTGTCGGCTTCCCTGCGGCAACTTGCGCGGGCGCCCAGCCGGCGAGCTGGTACGTCTTCGCCGCGCCGACAGTGATCTGAGGCGCCGACGAGGATCCGCAGCCTGCGGCCAGCGCTACGAGCAAGACCGCGACTGCCGCATGCCTCACGCGGCCATTGAAGCAGCGGCCCTGCCGGAGCCGCCTGATTGAATGACGCCGTGGTCCGGCGCAATACGGTATTGCTCGCGGCCACGATGGCGGTGAATTCCGCCGTGCTGCAGCTGGTCGCGGCGGTCTCCTCGCTCACGTTCGTGCTCGTAACCGGGGTGCGCGGCCTGCTGGGGCTCGGTCCGGCGA
>JBKOVW010000191.1:0-2671 GCA_046724095.1 Actinomycetota bacterium
GCCCAGAACGATCAGGTCCGCGAGCGAGACCTTCTCTCCGCCGGACTGTGAGCGGTTGAAGTCCTGCTGGATCTGCGCGAGGGTCTCTAGCACCCTGGCCAGTTCGGCCGGTTCGTTGGCCTCCCAGTCCTTTTGCGGCGCGAGGCGAACTCGCGCCCCGTTTGCCCCGCCACGCTTGTCGGTGCCGCGGAACGACGCCGCCGACGCCCAGGCGGTGGAGACCAGCTGCGAGATGGACAGTCCCGAGGCGAGGATCTTGCCCTTGAGGGCGGCGATGTGCGCCTCCCCGACCAGTTCATGATCGACAGCGGGGACTGGGTCCTGCCACAACTGCGGCTCTGGAACCCATGGGCCGAGGTAGCGCGACACCGGTCCCATGTCGCGGTGAAGCAGCTTGTACCAGGCCTTGGCGAACGCGTCCGCGAGCTGGTCGGGATGCTCGTGGAAGCGCTTTGCGATCAGCGCGTAGACCGGGTCCAACTTTAGCGCCAGGTCTGTCGTCAGCATCATCGGCGCGTGCCGCTTGGAAGGATCGTGCGCATCCGGCACCGTGCCCTGAGCCTCGGGGTTCGTGGGCGTCCACTGCTTCGCACCGGCGGGGCTCGTCGTCAACTCCCAGTCGTACTTGAACAGGTTGTCGAGGAACCCGTTGTCCCACCTCGTCGGCTCGTTCGTCCATGTGCCCTCCAGGCCGCTGGTGAGGGTGTGGGCGCCGTTGCCGTTGTTGAAGGTGTTCGTCCATCCCAGGCCTTGCTGCTCTACGGGGGCAGCCTCCGGTTCTGGACCGACGTACTCCGGACCGACTGCACCATGCGTCTTGCCGAACGTGTGGCCGCCGACGATGAGCGCAACCGTCTCCTCGTCGTTCATCGCCATGCGGCCGAACGTTTGTCGAATGTAACTCGCTGCAAGCAGCGGGTCCGGGTTGCCGTTCGGCCCTTCCGGATTCACGTAAATCAGGCCCATGTGATCAGCGCCGAAAGGCCCCTGGATTTCCCCGTCACCGCCGTGGCGCTCGTCTCCGAGCCAGGTGTCCTCAGGGCCCCAGAAGATCTCGTCCGGCTCCCAGATGTCCTCTCGCCCGAAGCCGAAGCCGAACGTCTTGAACCCCATCGATTCCATGGCGACGTTGCCGGCGAAGACCAAGAGATCGGCCCAGGACAGCTTCCGGCCGTACTTCTGCTTGATCGGCCAGAGCAAGCGTCGCGCCTTGTCCAAGCTCGCGTTGTCGGGCCAGCTGTTGAGCGGGGCAAAGCGCTGAGCGCCGCTGCCGCCACCGCCCCGGCCATCGGCGATGCGGTACGTGCCCGCGGCATGCCACGTCATGCGGATGAAGAGCGGCCCGTAGTGGCCGTAGTCGGCCGGCCACCAGTCCTGCGACGTCGTCATCACGTCGATGAGGTCGCGCTTCAGCGCGTCGACGTCGAGCGTCTTGAACTCTTCGCCGTAGTTGAAGTCCTCGCTCATCGGATTGGAGAGGGGCGAGTGCTGGTGGAGAACTTGCAGGTCCAGCTGATTCGGCCACCAGTCCCGGTTTGTCCAGGGCCGAGTCGCCTTGGGAGTCGGGCTGGGGATTGCAGGGCTCTCGCTTTCGCTGACGCTCTCAGTCACGTCTGTGTCCTTTCTCTTCTCTCGCAGTTCCTCATGATGGCTGATTTTCTCTCGACGCTAGTGCCGAGCCCTGCTCCGGCTGCCGCGGGCGGTGACCGCACGCCGCTAGGAACCGGACATAGACCGCCATCTATGCGAGTATCTCGCTCGTGCCGAGGGTTCTGCCGCTGGTCGAGTGCGCGACACCGCTGGCCGGCTCCTCCCTCTCAGATGAGGAGGCGGCCGAGCTGGAGCGGCTGCTGCAGACGATCGCCGACCGGACGCGGCTGCGGATCCTGAACATCCTGATCCGCGCTCGGGGGGCGCCGGTGTGCGTGTGCGAATTCGTGCCGGAGTTGGAGCTGACGCAGCCGACGATCTCGTACCACCTGAAGCAGTTGCGCGAGGCAGGTCTGCTCCAGCGGGAGCGGCGGGGTTCGTTCTCCTACTACCGGCTCGTGCCGGGCGTGCTGGAGCGGGTGCAGGCGCTGCTGGCAGGCCCGCCACTGCGGGAGGCGGTATGAGCGTGGCGCCGCTGCCGCGGGCGCTGGCCGCGGAAGCGATCGGCACTTTCGCGCTCGTGTTTGCCGGTGCGGGGGCGGTGATGGTGGATGCGAAGACACATGCGCTCGGCCACGTCGGCGTCGCGATCACATTCGGGTTGGTGATCATGGCGATGATCTACGCCGTCGGTTTGCGCGTTGCCGCTACTGTCAACGATGAGGGACGCCTGGCTGACGCCTGTGGTCGCACAATAGGCCTCCTTGCAGCCTTTTTGCGCCAGCCGTCCACAGGCTGGCAGCAGGCAACCCGGATGCTTCCCGCGCCAAACGTCCACTTTCGCGGAGGCCGGCGAGGTTTTTGCTGTCGTACCTCTGATTTGTCTAGACACGCCGCTTGCCTTCGCAAGGCGCGCCAGGCACGGGTGCCTGTCGTCTTCCGGCTCAACTGCGACAACCACGGCGGGAGGGACCGCCGCATTGACTAGAGGAGAATCCGCAGGACGAGGGTCAAGGTACAGCCGCGCTCGACGAGGTAGCGCGCCTGACCGAGATCGGCCTCCGAGTCGGCGAGCCGTAGC
>JBKOVW010000146.1:0-3432 GCA_046724095.1 Actinomycetota bacterium
ACTGGACCTTCTGGGAGCAAGTGCTGCGGCCGCTGCTCGTCGAGCTCACATCACCATCGGTGCTTCCGGCACTGACGGCGCCGGTTGCGCAGGCGCAAGTCAGCGCGAGCGCTGCCGACGTCGAGCTGACCGCGCGCCAGAGGGGCACCACGCTCCATGTCATCGCTGTTCGGCGCGGCGGGTCGACCAGCCGTGTCACCTTCAGCGGCCTCCCTCCGAAGCAGGGCGGCGCGCCGCTCACCGCGGGACAGGTGATGTTCGAGTACACGCAGGATCCGCTGCCGCCGCCGATCCAGTCGGACAAGCAACAGTTCCGATCGGTGCAAGTTGCGGGCGGGAGCTTTAAGGACTGGTTCGGCCCGCACGACGTGCACGTCTACCGGTTCAACCGCGCCTAGCGCGCCTCGAGGTAGCGCAGCACTGCGAGCACGCGCCGGTGGTCGGTGTCCGCCGGCGTGAGCCGTAGCTTCTGGAAGATGTTCTTGACGTGCTTCTCGACGGCGCGCTGCGTGATCACGAGCTCCTCGGCGATCGCCGTGTTCGAGCGCCCCTCGGCCATCAGGCCGAGCACTTCGCGCTCGCGCGGGGTGAGCTCGGCGATCGGCCGTCGGCGGCGCGTGCGCGCGAGCAGCTGCGACACAACTTCGGGATCGATCGCGGTGCCGCCCTGTGCGACGCGTCCCACGGTCTCGATGAATTGGCCGACGTCCGTGACTCGGTCCTTGAGGACGTAGCCGACGCCGCCGAGATCACCGGCGAGCAGCTCGCTGGCGTAGTTCTCCTCGACGTACTGCGAGAGAACGACGATGGGCAGCGCGGGCCACTGCGCGCGCAGCTCGAGCGCGGCGCGGATGCCTTCGTCGGTGTGCGTCGGCGGCATGCGCACGTCGAGCACGACGAGGTCCGCATCCTCACGCTCGACGAGCTGTGCGAGGCCGACCGCGTCGTCGATCGCACCGACCACGTCGTGACCGTGGTCGGTGAGCATGCGCGTCAGGCCGTCGCGCAGGAGCGCTGAGTCCTCGGCGATGACTATGCGCACGGCAGGTCCGCGGCGACGACCGTCGGGCCGCCCGCCGGGCTGCTGATCCGCAGCGAGCCCTCGACCGACGAGGCGCGGTCGGCCAGCCCCGCGAGGCCGCCACCCGGGCGCTGCTCGGCGCCGCCGATCCCGTCGTCTGCAACCTCGATGTGCAGCTTGTCGCCGTGCTGGCGAACCTTGATGCTGGCCGTGTTCGCATTTGCGTAGCGCGCGGCGTTCGTGAGCGCCTCGGCGACGATGAAGTACGCGGTCGCCTCGACCGATGCGGGCGGTCGTTCCCTCAGGTGCACGTCGAGCCGGACCGGCACCGTCGAGCGCGCGGCGAGCGCCGACAGCGCCGCATCGAGGCCGCGGTCGGCGAGGACCGCGGGGTGGATCCCGCGCGCGAGGTTGCGCAGCTCGGTGATCGCGCGCTGCAGCTCCGCGTGTGCGTCGCCGACGAGGCCGCGCGCGGCGTCGGGATCGCTGTCGAACTTCTCCAGCGCCATTCCGAGATCCATCCCGAGCGAGAGCAGGCGCTGCTGCGCGCCGTCGTGCAGGTCGCGCTCGATCTGGCGCCGGTCGGCCATGGCGATGTCGACGGTGCGTGCCTGTGTCTCGCGCAGCATGTCGACGGCGCTCGGTCGGAGGGACGCGCGCGCGACTGCCTTGTCGGCTGCTGCGAACCCGCGAATCACCCAGGGGACGAGCGGGAGGACGACGAGGCCGGCGATCGCGACGGGGATCACCTCGTGCCAGGTGTCGAGCCTCTTACCCGACCAGATCTCCGGCGCCGCGCCCTGCCAGCGAACTGCGTAGATCAGGAGCGTGATTGCCCACAGCGGGATCGCCCACGCCGTGACCGCGACCGTGAAGTTGACCATTCCGAGCACGGGCTGGACGAGCCAGACGTACGTGAGCTCCTTCCACGTGGTGCGGTCGGCGAACGGGGCGATCAGCCGGTGCCAGACGCCCTTGCTCTTGGGCGGCTTGTACGTCGGGCGCTCGATCTCGCTGCCGAGGAACGCGCGGATGCGTACCCGTTCGCCGTACGCGGCGGCACGGGCGAGGTAGAACGTCGCGGTGAGGATGGGCAGCCCGACGAGCGTGATCAGCAGGCCGGCGCCGGTCGCGATCAGCGTGGTGAAGACGGTGAACCAGAGGACGCCGACGGCGAGATCGAGCAGCAGGTCGAGCGTCTCGAGGTAGGTGCGGCCCTCGACGAGCGGTTTGAGGAAGCGGGACATGCAGCGAATCTAGCTCTGCCTCCCGGCGGCCAAAAGCCGGGCGACCGGCGTCTCCGGGGTCGTGCCAGCACGAAGCTCAGGCGGGGAGGCGGATCGTGTAGCCCAGGTCGGACGCACCGACGTGCCCGGGCGGCGCCTCGACGTAGGGACCGCCGCCGCTGATCGTGCCGCCGCCGGAGACCGCGCCGCGCAGCCTCTGCACCGCGTGCTCGCCGTCTGGGCCGAACTTCGTCCTCACGTGGACGGTCGCATGGATCGTGTGCGTCGGGAGGTTGAGGTTGAACGTCAGCCGTCCGGTATCGAGGACGGTCACGTTCGGGCCGGGGTCGTTGATGAACCGCTCGAGGCAGTAGGTCATCCAGCCCCGCCGGCGACGTTCGAGCGCAGGAGCAGGAAGCAGCCCTCGGTGACAGGGAGGTTGGTCGCGCTGCCGTGCACGTGTACGTGCAGCACGTCGTGGCGCGCGGCGTGGCTGCCGCAGCCGGCCAGGAGCAGGACGGAAAGTGCGAGCGCGAACCTCACACGGCAATCTTGCTTGCAGCGGTTCGCGCGAGCACGTCGGGCGTGACGGGCGGCGACGAGCAGACCGCAGTGACGAGGCGGGATTCTCCCTGCTCGATGTACGCGATCTCGTGGCGCACGGTCTCGGTGTTGCCCCATTTCGCCGCAACGGTCGCCTCAGGCAGGAAGTGCGGTATGAACGAGCTGAGATCGGCCGACACGCGCAACGCCTGCAGCATGTCGCCGGCGAACGGCTCGTCCAAGAGGCGCGCGAGCCCCGTCGCGAGATCGACAGCCGTTGTCTCGTTCTCGGGACCGTCGCTCATCATCTTGCGGCGCACCCGTGTGTTCTCGAGGCCGAGCCGTTCGATCTCGGCGTTGACCGCGTCGAAGCCGAGGTGGTCGAGGAGGACGTTCGTGCTCGCGTTGTCGCTCACGGCGAGCATCAGGAACGCGTGGTCTGCGAGTGGCAGCTGCGACTCGAGGAATTCTGCGACGCCTGACCCGCCGGTGGCCGGTGCGGAGGCCGTCTCGTCTGGATCGAGCTGCGATCGGCGGAAGGCCGAGTAGATGAACAGCTTGATCGTCGACGCCCCGGGCATGACGTCGTGCCCGTGCTCGTGCTCGACCTCGCCGCGGTCGGGGTCGAGTGCGGCCCACGCG